>CAZWEN010000001.1:0-27698 GCA_964632775.1 uncultured Candidatus Saccharibacteria bacterium
AAGAGATATTTGTTTTTGATATCCACAGAGAAGCCGTTAAAAAATTAGCAGAGATTTTAAACAAAGAAAAAATCAAAATCAAGAACGCAGCATTGGAAGAAGCAGTAAAACAAGATATTTTAGTAACTACTACTCCTTCAAGAAAGCCTTTCATCAAAAAAGAATGGATTTTACCGGGAACTCATATTAATGCGATTGGTGCTGATGCGGTCAGGAAAGAAGAGATAGACCCTCAAATTTTAAAAAGGGGGAAGATTGTCATTGATGATTGGGCTCAGGCAAGTCATGCGGGAGAAATAAATGTTCCCTTAAAGAAAGGCATTATCCAGAAAAAGGATATATACGCTTCTTTGGGGGAAATTGTTGCTAAAAAGAAGTTAGGGAGAAAAAACGCTCAAGAGATTACCATTTTTGATTCCACTGGGTTGGCAATTCAAGATTTATATGCGGCTAGCCTCGTTTATTGGAAAGCAAAAAGAAAGGGAATAGGAAAGCAGATTAGTTTAAGTTAAATTTATATTTATATGTCTAGTGCTAAACTTACCCAACTTTTAGGGATTAAATATCCGGTTATTCAGGGAGGGATGGCTGGAGTTTCGGAATCAAATTTAGTTTCGGCTGTTTCCAATGCCGGAGGTTTGGGAGTAATTGGTTCTGGTTTTTTCCCTCCCTCTTGGCTTGAGGAAGAAATTAAAAAAACCAAAAGATTAACCGATAAACCCTTTGGCATTAATCTTTTAATGCAGAATCCCGGAATCCCCGAATTAATAAAAGTAATAATTAAATATCAGGTGCCGATTGTCTTTACCGGTGGCGGAAACCCCATACCTATTTTTTCCTATCTTCAGGCAGCCGGAATTAAAATTATTCCGGTTGTTGCTTTTACCAGATTAGCTGAAAAAATGGAAGATAATAAAGCTGATGCGGTGGTGGTTGAGGGATTGGAATCGGGTGGCCACATTGGAGAAAACACCACTTTTACTTTAATCCCTCAAACTAAAGCAATCTTGAAAGAGATACCTTTAATTGCCGCTGGGGGAATTTATAACGGAAAAACGGCGGCGGCTGCTTTTTTACTGGGAGCAGATGGAGTCCAAATGGGAACCAGATTTTTAGCTTCTAAAGAGTGTCAGGTTCACGAAAATTATAAAAAAGCGGTCATTTCGGCAACCGATGAAAATATTACAGTCGTAGCCAGATTTACTGGGCGACCAGTCCGGGTAATAGAAAACGAATTGGCAAAAAAAATTAAAGAACTTGAGGAAAAGAATCCTTTCCCGGAAGAAGTAAAAGCTGATAAATTTGCCGGTTCAAAAGTGGCCGCCGGCAACATTGACCAGGTTCCCCTGCTTTGCGGGCTTTGTGCCGGAGGTATTTCCGAAATTAAGACTTGCCAAGAAATAATAGAAGAAATTATGAGAGAGGTGGAAAAGCTATGAATCCTCTATTTTCTTGGTTTTGTAAAATTTTTCTTGCCCCTTTAACTAAAAGGCTTTTCATTAAAAAAATCAAAGGGCTGGAGAATATCCCTAAAAGAAATTTTATTTTAGTCTCAAATCACCAGAGTTACCTTGATATAATAATCGACAGTTTCCTTTGTGTGCCAAGAAGATTCCATTTTATCGGCCAAATTGAAGGGTTCAAAGTTCCTCTAAGATGGTTAATCGCCAGCCTCTATTTTCTTTCGGGAGTCATTCCTTTAAACAGGAGAGATGAGCGCTCCCGAGAAAAAGTGGTAAAAGAAGCAATTTCAGTCTTAAAAAGGGGAGATATTTTAATAATTTATCCTGAAGGAAGAAGGTCAACTAATGGCGAAATTCAAGAGGGGAAGCCAGGAGTAGCCAAAATTTTTTTAAAAACTGGAGTTCCAGTTTTACCAGTTGGAATTAAAGGGACCTTTGAGTCATTACCGCCCAAAGGAAAACTTAAAATAAAAAGAATTGTTAAAATTAATATTGGAAAACTCTTATTTTTTAAAGAAGAATTAGAAAGAGCAAAAAAATTGGAAGAAAATTCTGAAGGATATCAACAAATCCTTCAAAAAATCACTAATAAAACAATGGAAGAAATCAACAATTTATTCGCAGAGTTATGATTAAAAAAATTCTTATTGCTAATAGAGGGGAGATTGCTCTCCGAATAATCCGAACCGGCAAAGAAATGGGAATTAAAACCGTGGCTCTTTATCCTACTCCAGAAGATAGCGATCAATTTTTGGAAACTAAATTTGCCGACGAAGCCTATTGTTTAGAAGAAGAAGGGATTTTAGGTTATCTCGATCAAAGAAAAATAATCCAAATTGCCAAAAAATCCGGGGCGGATGCCATCCACCCGGGCTATGGATTTCTAGCTGAAAATGGAGATTTCGCTGACCTTTGTCAAAAAAATAATCTTAAATTTATTGGACCAACCGGAGATACTCTAAGAAAACTTGGCAACAAAATAGAAGCGAAGAGAATTGCCAGGACGGTTGGTCTCCCCTTGCTTTCCGGTACGGGAAAAGCAGTAAAAGATGAAAAAGAGTTTCTGGAAATTGCCAAAAAAGTTAGACTCCCTTTCCTTTTAAAAGCCGCTAATGGAGGAGGAGGAGTGGGGATAGAAATTATTGAGGAAGAAAATAAAGAGCAGTTGTTAAATACTTTTCGGAAATTAAAACGGGAGGTAAAGAGCGCCTTTGGTTCAGAGGAGATTTTCATTGAAAAATTTTTAAAAAACCCTCGCCATATTGAATTTCAAATTTTAGGTGACGGCCAAGGTAAAGTTTTGCATTTTGGCGAAAGAGAGTGTTCTATTCAGCGCCGGCACCAAAAACTGATTGAAGAGGCTCCTTCACCCTTATTGGACAAAAAAATGAGGAAGAAAATGGGAAAGTTGGCGGTCAGGTTTGGAGAATATTTAAAATATGAAAGTTTAGGAACAATTGAATTCTTAGTTGCAGACGATAAAAAATTTTATTTTTTAGAAGTTAACCCCCGACTTCAATTAGAGCATCCCATAACCGAACTAATTACTGGAATTGACTTAGTTGAACAGCAAATTAGAATTGCCAGCGGAGAAAAATTAAACCTAAAACAAAGAAACATTAAGTTTTCTAACTGGGCAATGGAATTTCGAATTTATGCTGAGGATGCCCTAAATAATTTTCAACCAAGAACTGGGACTATTATTCAATATTTAGCTCCTGGCGGGAAAGGAATTGAGATTCATAGTTTTTGTCGCCCCCCGCAAAAAATTTTTCCCTATTTCGATAACTTAATCGTCAAACTAATTGTTTTTGGAAAAGACCGAAATTCGGTTATTCAACGGGCGAAAAGGGCTCTTGGCGAATTTATCATTGAGGGGGTGCCGACTCTGATTTCTTTTTATAAGGTCTTGCTTGAAAACCAGAGATTTTTGGAGGGTCGGATTTCCACCTCTTTTATCGAAGAGGAAAAAATTATCGAAACTTTAAGAGAAACTTATCCTAAAGGAGAGGTGGAAAAAATTAAAATAAAAACAGAGATAGACCCGAAAGAATTGGCCAAAGCAGTGGCTAAACTTTATTTAGAATTAAAAAAAGAAAAGCCAAAGGAGCCAGAAATTAATAAATGGAGAATGGCCGAGCGAATGAAAATATTTGAGGAGTAATAAAGGCGAAGAGAACAAAGCTCTCTTCTTCACCTTCGCTGGCATAAATGCTAGCTTGGTCTATGAAAACAAAAATTAAAATTGGGGAGAAAGTCTATCGGGTTGAAATTTCAGAGATAAAGGAGAATTTGATTAAAGTAAGGATGGATGATAAAGATTATTTTTTTACTAAAAATAATCTTGGAGAATTAATTCCCGTTGACGCCCGGACCAAGGATTTTGGTGTTTTAGTTGAAGAAGGCGAAGTACTTTGGGAGACCTTGGCGGAAAAGGAGATTAGAAGCCCGATTGCCGGAATTATTTCCAGTATTAATGTAAAACCAGGAAAGGCACTTAAGCCCGGCCAAAAGGTTGCCACTTTAATTGCGATGAAAATGGAAAATGAAATAATTTCGGAAATTTCCGGGATTATCAAAGAAATCAAAATTAAAGAAAATCAATCGGTCGATGCCGGTGAGGTATTAATTGTCTTGGAGTGAGTTCAAAGTTCAAAGTCCAAAATGAAAATTCAAAAATTTAAAACTCTTCCTTCAACTAATCAAAAAGCAAAAGAATTGGCAAAAAAAGGAGCTAAACCCTGGCTAGTAGTGGTAGCTGAAAAACAAACTTCAGGGTATGGAAAAGAAAAAGTTCCTTGGTTCTCTCCTAAAGGCGGGCTCTATTTCTCAATTATTTTACCAAAAAGTAAAATTGAAGATTTACAAACTTTAACTATTTTAGCCGCTTTTATTGTAGCTAAAACTATAAAAAGGAATTTCCCCTTAGAGCCGTTAATTAAATTGCCCAACGATGTTTTAATCGGTAAAAAGAAAGTGGCTGGAGTTTTAACCGAGAATATTATTGGGAAAGATGTTAAACTATCAGTGATAGGGATTGGTTTAAATACCAATGTTGAAAAATTCTCAGAAGAGTTGGAAGATATGGCCACATCGCTTAAAATAGAATTAGGGAGGGAGGTGATGGTGAATAATGAAAAGATTTTAAAGAAAATCGTTAAAGAATTAAAAGAACAATTAAAAACCATCAGTGAGTAAATCTATGGACTCCGAAAAGGAAATCGAAAAATTAAATTCAAAACGAGCCGAGTTGGAAAAGCCCGAATTTATTGAGAAGCAACATCAAAAAGGGAAACTTACGGCCAGAGAAAGGATTGATTTACTTCTCGATCCAGAAAGCTTTACCGAGCTCGACCTCTTTGTTGAAAGTCGTTTTAATGTCTTGGGTTTGGACCAAAAAAAGCTTCCTGGTGATGCTGTAGTCACTGGTTTTGGTAAAATTAATAATCGCCAGGTTTATATTTATAGCCAAGACTTTTCTAGAATGGGAGGGTCTTTGGGTGAGATGCACGGTAATAAAATTGTCAAAGTTATTGAACTTGCCCAAAAGACTGGCTCGCCTGTTATTGGAATAATTGATTCCGGTGGAGCAAGAATCCAGGAGGGAATTTCGAGCCTCGATGGTTATGCCGCTATTTTTCGCTCCACCATTAAAGCTTCCGGGGTCATTCCTCAAATTACCGTTATTGCCGGTCCCTCAGCCGGTGGGGCTTCCTATACTCCGGGCTTATCCGATTTTGTTTTTATGATTGAAGGAATTTCTCAGATGTATATTACCGGCCCTGAAGTAATTAAAGCGGTAACCGGTGAGAAGATTTCTTTTGATGAGTTGGGCGGTACCACTATCCATAGTCTAAAAAGCGGTTGCTGTCATTTTGTTTTTAAAAATGAACAAGATTGCTTTTCGGGAGTTAAAAAACTTCTTTCTTATCTTCCTCAAAACAACCTGGAAGACCCGCCTAAACAAAAAAGTTTTCTTTCCGAACTATTTGAAAGAGAAAACTATAATTTATTAAAAATAGTTCCCGAAAAAGAAGAGAAGGGTTATGATATGAAAGAAGTAATTCAGGAAATTTTTGATAAAAATTCCTTTTTTGAAATCCAGGTCGGTTTTGCTGCTAACGTCATCACAGGCTTTTGCAGACTTTCTGGTCAGGTAGTGGGGATTATTGCTAACCAAACAAAATTTATGGCCGGCACCCTTAACATTGATTCTTCAGATAAAGTGGCCCGTTTTGTTAGGTTTTGTGACGCCTTTAATATTCCTTTAATCAACTTGGTTGATACTCCTGGCTATCTTCCTGGAGCCGACCAGGAACACCAAGGGATAATTCGCCATGGAGCAAAAGTTCTTTATGCCTTTGCTGAAGCCACCGTTCCTAAGATTAGTTTAATTTTAAGAAAAGCTTTTGGTGGAGCCTATATTGCTTTGGCCTCCCGCTATCTTGGCTACGACAAAATTATTGCCTGGCCTTCAAGTCAGATTGCCGTAATGGGGCCAGAGCAGGCAGTAAAAATTATTTATAAAAAAGAAATAGCCGAGAGCAAAGAACCCAAAAAACTGGAAAAGGAAAAAATTCAAGAGCTAAAGGAATTGTTTCTTAATCCTTACCAGGCGGCAAAATTAGGTCAGGTTGATATGATAATCCATCCCAAAGATACTCGAGCTATTTTAATTAAGTGTCTGGAATCACTTTTGAATAAAAGAGAGAGTAAGATTGCTAAAAAGCACGGCAACATGCCACTTTAAAAATTTTCAATTTTCAGTGATTAATTTCTATTTAATTTTAATTTTTATTACTGCCTATCTCATTGGTTCTTTTCCCACTGCTTATTTAATTACTAAAAAATTGACTGGCAAGGATATCAGAAAGATTGGCTCGGGAAATATTGGGGCAACGAATGCTTTTCGAGCATTAAAGGAAGCAGGTAAAAAGAAATTGGCTTTGATCGTTTTTTTAATAATTCTGATTGTAGATATGGCCAAAGGAGCAGGCTCTATTTTTTTGGCTCAGAAATTTTTTCCTGAGAATTTAATTCCCGTCTTAATTTTAACTAGTTTTTTTGTAGTTTTAGGCCATAACTATTCCATATTTCTTAAATTTACCGGTGGCAGGGGAGCTGCTTGTTTAATGGGAATTTTAGTTTATTTAGAGCCTGTCTCGCTTTTAGTCTGGGGGCTGCCAGTTCTTTTTTGTGCCATTCCAGCCCAAATTATTTTAGAAAAAATGGGGAAGGTAGAAAAAATAAATTGGAAGAAACCTTTTGAAATTTTAATGATGGTCATTGGAAAACAAATGGCAGGAAGGATGGCGGGTTTAATTTTGGCTCCCATCCCGCTTTATTTTTACAATCCTCAGATTTTTCTTCCCCTAGCTGCTGGAACAATTTTACTCTTAATAAAAAATATTCCTCGATTTGAAGGGTATTTCAAAAACTTAAAATCCTCTTCAACAGTGAAATAGCATTTCCCTATTTGAAGGATATTTTTAAAAAATTTATGCTAAGCAATAATCAAAATATTGGTTTAGTGATAGATGACATTTGCTCTTTGCCTGAAAAGATAACCGAAGAGTATCAAATTGAAATGGTCAAAACAAAATTGTTTTTTCGAGAATGGGAAAAATTCCCAGAAAAAAATCTCTATCAGATAATGAAAGAAACAAAAGCCCATCCTAAGACTTCTGCTCCCTCACCTGGAGATTATTTAAAAGCCTACAAAAAAGTTCTCGAGAGTTTTGAAAAAGTCTTAGTTATCACTTTATCCTCTAAACTTTCGGCTACCTATAACTCAGCCAGACAGGCTAAGGAATTTATGTCAGATCATTCAAAAATTGAAATCTTTGATTCCTTACAAGCTTCAGCTTCAGAGGGACTTTTAGTATTAAAAGCCGCCGAGTTGATTAAACAGGGGCAAAATATTGAAGAAATTGCTAGAACTCTGGAAAATTTAAGAGAAAAAGTTAAACTTTTTGCTTTTCTGGAAACAACCTATTGGGTAGAGAAAATCGGGAGGATGAGTCCTTGGCAGGCAACTGCCTTTAAGATTTTAAAAGGGTTAGGGGTTCAGCCAATGATTGGGATTAAAAAAGGCAAGGTCGGTTTAACCGGTTTTAATTTTTGGACCAAGGATGTTTTTAAAGCCCTTTTTCATCAATTGGAACATCAAACTAAAAAATATGGGAGGATAAAAGTGGGAATAAATTATACTGATAATATTGATTCAGCCTATCAATTAAAAGAAAAAGTAGAAAAAGAACTGGGGGCAGAGGTTCTTTTTATTTCTTTAGCTCCTCCTATTATTGGAGCAAACTCTGGCCCCGGAACTTTATTAGCCGGATGCCTTCCATTATGAGTATTTTTTACATAATCTTTGCTTATCTTTTGGGTTCTATTCCCTTTGGCTTCTTAATTTCTAAGTTTTCCGGTAAAGATATTCTAAAAATCGGCTGGAAAAAAACTTCTGGCTCCAATGTTTTTAGAAATGTTGGTAAATGGCAAGGGAGCCTGACTGGGATTTTAGATGTCGGAAAAGGTTTTTTGGCTGTCTGGTTAGCTCAAAAATTAGGACTATCAAGCGAAATTCAGATTTTTTCTGGAGTGGCGGCGGTTACTGGTCACAACTGGTCTTGTTTTTTGAAGTTTGCCGGAGGTCGAGGAGTAGGAACTTTTATCGGCGCTGCTTTAGTCCTGGCTCCAAAAATTATAGGATTTTCTCTAATTCCTTTTGTCCTTTTGAGTTTAATTTGGAATGCGGCCATCGGCACTTTTTTTCTTTTTATTACGGTCATTTTTCTTTCAATTTATTTTAGTCAATTTGATATATCTGGAATTTTCTCAATTTTATCTATAGTTCCAATTTGGATTAAAAGATTGAGCCCAATTGAAGAGATTAAAAAAGCTCAAAATAAGGCAGTTTTGATTAGAAATCGACTTATCTTTGATAATAATTTTCTCTGTTTAGATCTAAGAATAAAGAAATTGCTCAAAAGGTTGACAAAAACTTAACCTTTGATAAAATATAAATAGTCCGTTCCGAGCGGACACTTTTATTAAAATTATGGATGCCACCCACCCACCACCCAATAAGGAAAAAGGCATAGATTTAAAATCTTTTACTTCGGCTATTGCCCAAATTGCTGAAGAAAAAGGAATTTCTTCAGAAAAAGTTTTGGAAGGAATTGAGATGGCAATTGCCGCTGCCTATAAAAAAGATTATGGGAAAAAGGGGCAAGTGATTAAAGCTAAGCTTGATTCTGAATCAGGTGAAGTTAAATTTTGGCAGGTAAAATTGGTCGTAGATGAAAAGATGATTTACTCTGAAACCGAGCTTCCTGTGGAAGCGAAGGTGTTAGACAAACTAGAAGATAAGAAGGTTAGGTTCAATCCAGAAAAACACATTATGCTGAAAGAAGCAAAGAAAATTAAACCTAAAATTAAAGCTGGCGAAGAGTTGGAAATCACCCTGAGAGCTCAAAAGGATTATGGTCGAATTGCGGCCCAAACCGCCAAACAAGTAATAATGCAGCGGCTCAGAGAAGCCGAAAGGGAGAGTATTTTTGAAGAGTATAAATCAAAAGAAGGCCAAATTGTTTCTGGTATTGTTCAGCGAATTGAAGGTAAAAATGTTTTTTTAGATATCGGTAAAACCTTAGGGATTTTAAGTAAAGAAGAACAAGTTCCCGGAGAATTTTATCGACCAGGGCAAAGGTTAAAAGTTTTTGTTTTGAAGGTTGAGGAAACCCCCAGAGGCCCAGTAGTTTTTCTATCCCGGGCCTATCCAAAATTGATTTCAAAACTTTTTGAATTAGAAGTTCCCGAAGTTTCGGCCGGGTCAGTAGTTGTTAAATCTATTGCTCGAGAAGCGGGATCCAGATCAAAAATTGCCGTAGCCTCAAATATAAAAGAAGTCGATCCAATTGGATCTATGGTTGGACAGCGGGGGACGAGGGTGATGGCAGTAATTAATGAATTAGGGGGAGAGAAAATCGATATTATTGAATATTCTGAAGATTCAGAAAAATACATTGCTAATTCCCTATCTCCAGCCAAAGTTCTGGAAGTAAAAATTATGCCTAAAAATAAGGCTCTGGCTATTGTTCCTGAAGATCAATTATCTTTAGCTATTGGTAAGGATGGTCAGAATGTCAGACTTGCTGCTAAATTAACTGGCTGGAAAATAGATGTCCGAAGCCCAGAGGCAATAGAAAAGACTACAACCCGCCCACCGCGTCCTCCCGCTTCGCGGGCCCCTAAAACTAAAAAAACAGTTAAAAGTCGATGAAATTTTATTTCATCTTCATCTTCGCTATCGCTTGATAAATGAATATACTTTTTCTTCCCATCATTGCTTCAGCCTTCAGTTTAGTATTTGCCTTTTTTTTAATCCGTGAGGTTAGAAAAGCTCCTTCTGGTTCAGGCAAAATGGTTGAAATTTCTTTAGCAATTAGAGAAGGAGCGATTGCTTTTTTAAAAAGAGAATACAAGACGGTTGGCATAGTAGCTATTTTTTTGTTTTTTATTCTCTCTATTTTTTTAGGTTTTAAAACCGGCCTTGGTTTTTTAATCGGGGCAGTAGCTTCAGCTTTAGCTGGCTTTATTGGAATGATGGTTTCTACCCAGGCCAATTCAAAAGTAGCCGAAGCTACCAAAAAGGGATTAAAACCGGCTCTAAATTTGGCTTTTAAAGGGGGTTCGGTTACCGGATTTTTAGTGGCCGGCTTAGCCCTTTTAGCGATTTCTGGTTTTTATCTTTTGACTCAGGATTTGAAAGCTTTGATTGCTTTGGGTTTTGGCTGTTCTTTAATTTCAGTTTTTGCTAGATTGGCTGGAGGAATTTACACCAAAGCAGCTGATGTCGGAGCTGATTTAGTTGGCAAAATCGAAAAGGGAATTCCTGAAGACGACCCCCGGAATCCAGCAGTTATTGCTGACCAGGTTGGAGATAATGTCGGAGATTGCGCCGGAATGGCAGCTGACCTTTTCGAAACCTATGTTGTAACAATTGTCGCCGCCATGGTTTTAGGGTCCCTCTTATTTCCCAATTTGCCCCAGGCAGTTTTTCTGCCTTTAATTTTAGCTTCTTTAGCTATTTTAGCTTCAATTATTTCCACTTTTTTTGTTAGGTTGAGGAACAAAAATATTATTTTTACTCTTTTTAAAGGATTAATTATTGCTGGAATTTTATCAGCTTTAGGTTTTTTGCCAATATTTTTTCAAGTCGCCAAAGATTTTCAAATACCGGTAATTAATCTTTATTTTCCAGCCTTAATCGGTCTTTTGATTGCCGGCTTCATCTTTTTAATTACTGATTTTTTTACTTCCAAAAGATATTCTCCAGTAAAATCTATTGCTTTAGCTTCCCAATCAGGTCATGCTACTAATATTATTGCTGGACTCTCGGTTGGAATGAAGTCAGCCATCTTACCAGTGATTTTAATTTCGGTAGGCATCTTAATCAGTTTCTGGCTTTCAGGAATGTATGGATTAGCAATTGCTGTAGTCTCAATGCTATCTTTAACTGCTCTAATTATTGCCCTGGATTCTTACGGACCAATTACTGATAATGCTTCAGGTATATCAAAAATGGCTGGCCTGCCCGAAGAGAATAGAAAAATTACTGAGGAGTTAGATGCTGTTGGCAATACAACCAAGGCTACCGCCAAAGGTTTCGCTATTTGCTCGGCCGGCTTGGCCGCTTTAGTTTTGTTTTCTGCCTATACCCAAGAATTGGAAAATTTGGGGGCGAAAATCCAGTTTTTTCTTCAAGACCCTAAAGTTTTAGTTGGCTTATTTATTGGTGGAGCGGTCGCTTATTACTTTTCCGCTTTGGCTATGTCAGCCGTTGGAAAAGCAGCGACAATGGTAGTTAAAGAGGTGAGAAGACAATTTAAAGAAATTAAAGGTTTAATGACTGGTGAGGCTAAACCGGAATATGGAAAATGTGTTGATATTGTTACTAAGGCTGCCTTAAAAGAAATGATATTACCAGCTTTGCTGCCAGTAATTGTCCCAATTTTAGTTGGTTTTATCTTGGGTCCCGAGGCCTTGGGAGGGGTTTTAATTGGCAGTATAATTGTCGGAATATTTATTGCTATCTCAATGACTTCGGGGGGGGCAGCCTGGGATAATGCCAAAAAATATATTGAAGAGGGAAATCTGGGGGGAAAGGGTTCCTTTGCTCATGCCGCCGCCGTGACTGGCGATACGGTCGGGGATCCCAGTAAGGATACTGCAGGTCCTGCTATTAACCCAATGATTAAAGTTTTAAATATCGTCGCCTTGCTTATTGTTAGTTTTCTGGTATAGTATAAACATGAATTTAATTCCAACAGTCATTGAGAAAAGTCAATTTGGGGAAAGAGCTTATGATATTTATTCCAGGCTGCTTAAAGAAAGAATTATTTTTTTAGCTGGTCCAATTTCCGATATCGTAGCCAATTCAATCATTGCCCAGATGTTATTTTTAGCTTCCAAAGACTCAAATAAAGATATCCAGATTTACATTAATACTCCCGGTGGTTCAGTCACGGCGGGTTTAGCCATTTACGACACTATGCAATATGTTAAATGTCCCATTTCAACAGTTTGCGTTGGTTTAGCCGGTTCAATGGGGGCAACTTTGTTAGCAGCCGGAGCTAAAGGGAAAAGATTTGCCTTGCCCAATGCCGAGATTTTGCTCCATCAAGTAGCTGGGGGAGTAACCGGGGAGGCAGTGGAAATTGAAATTACGGCGAAACAAATTATCAAAATTAAAGAGAAATTAAATAGAATTTTAGCTAAACATACTGGTCAACCTTTAGAGAAAGTAGAAAAAGACACTGACCGGGATTTTTATTTAAGCGCTGATGAGGCAAAAGAGTATGGGATAATCGATGAAGTGATTAAGACAAAAGAATAAGGTATAATAAAATTCACCGAAGCACATAAAGCGTTATGTGCTCGGTAAAGGTCGGAGGACAAATAATTATTGATATCTGATTTCAATAATATGAAAAAAAATCAAATTATTATTTTAGTTATTATTGTTGTCTTAATCTTTGGAGGGATTATTGGTTGGGCCTTAGTTAAAAAATCAAAAATTCCCATCGGAGAAGAAGTTACCCCAGAAGAGGAAGTTGAGGAAAAATTCAGCTTTACCGCTACCGTTTTAAGTGTGGATGCCGAAAATAATTTTTTGATGGTAAAACCGACTAAAGAAGAAAAAGAAATCAAAGTCGTTTTGTCAGACACAACAAAATTGATTAAAGTGGAATTTCCTTTTGACCCAACGAATCCTCCTGAAGAAGCCACCTTTACCCCAATCCAGACTGAAATAGAAATTTCCGATTTCCAGGAAGGAGACAACGTCTTTATTAAAGCCAAAGAAAACATCGCCGGAAAAACAGAATTCGACAACGTCGATTTCGTCCATATTTTGCCTTAAAGTTGAATTGGAGAATATTAATTTTATCTAAATTTTCTATAAATAAAAAGTCCCAAGCTGGATTTAACAAGTTAGCTCGGGATTAATTGTTCCAAAAATTAGGGACGTACACATTTTTTAACCTTGCCGTGAACTGAATAGCTTTTAGCTGAAAATTTTGACAGAAGTTTTAAAAGGATTATAATAAAAGTATGAATAAAGTTAGCGTAATAGAAAAATTAAATAGGCTAGAAAGAGAAGTTAAAGTTTTGAGGCGTACTCTTTTACCAAAGATTGATTTTTTGATTGATGAAAAAAATTGGCAAAAGATTTCCAAAGAATTAAAAAAGTCCAGGGCCAAAGTTTTCAAAAGGGTTTATGGGGAATAAGAGGGTTTTTGTTGATTCAAGCGTTTTAGTCGCTGCTTGTTTATCTTCAAGCGGCGCTTCTTATTTTTGTATAATCTCTGCTCCCGTAGCCGGGTATAAGCTTTTAATCAACGAGATGGTTTTTGAGGAAACCATAGATGTATTTAAAAGGAAGTTTTCAGAACTAAGGAATAGGTTTTTTGGACTTTTAAATATTGGTAACTTTTCTATTTTAAAAAATCCTGAGGAAAAAAATTTAGAGAAGGTTAAAAATTTAATTGAAGAAAAAGATACTCCAATTTTAGTTTCTGCGACTAAGTACGCCGATTGTCTTTTAACTTTAGATAAAGGATTTTTCAAAAAGGAAGTTTTAGATTTCGCCGAGAGTCACAAATTAATTATTTTATTACCAAGGGGGTTTATTCGATTCCTGAAGTCAAAAGAAGAAAAATAGAGTTGACCCCATTTTTCATCCCCCATTTTTATTCACATCTTGCCTTAATAAAAATTGACATTATTTTCGGAGAGAATATAATAGATAATGTATGGAAAAAATTATTACTATTCCAAAAGAAATAGCTAAGAAAGGTGAGTTGGTTTTGATTCCTCGTTCTGAATATGAGGAATTTTTGAAATTGCGCCGGCAGAAAGAATGGGAAGAAAAAGATACCGATGAAGCAATCAGGATTTTTAAAAAAGAGAAAAAAGAGAAGAAACTTCTTAAAGTAGAATCATTGGCTGAGCTTGACTGAAGTATTTTTTATGACTATTTACCTTACCTCGAAATTCAAGAAAGCTTATAGGCGTCTACCAAAACAAATAAAAGAAAAAGCAAAAGAGAAAGAAAAGGTTTTTCGGAAAGGTCCGTTTAATTCTCAATTAGAGACCCACCGTCTTCACGGAAAGCACAAGGATTATTGGGCCTTTTCAGTAGATAAATCTTATAGAATAATGTTCCAATTTTTAAATGCCACTAAAACCAAGGTGGCTTTTCTTAATATTGGCACTCACAAAATTTATAAATAAGGCATATCGCCGGCAAAACCGAATTTGACGACGTAGATTCATTCATATTTTGCCGTAACTAACTCAAGAGTCTAAAAGTAGAGATAAATAAAAAATCCCAGGCTGGAGTTAAACAAGTTAGCCTGGGATTTTGTAATCGGTGAGATAAATTTCGTAGGCAATATTGGAAGGATCTGACATTTTGGAGTACCCTTCCGCTTCTACAAAGTTTCTCCCATCCTCATACGGAATTTTTCCGGTGGCTATTTCGCCCCAGTCAGGACCCCACCTAGGATCATTATCTAGCCAGTTGCCGATTTCTCCTAATGAAACATAACCATCGCCGTTACCATATTTAGTGTCAGCGGTGGTAGCGTATTCGGGATCTAAACCAAGTGCTCCAATAAACTCTCTAGATGAATAAACAAAGAGAACTCTGGGACAGGGTCCTTCTTTTAATACGGGGACCGCAGCCTCCACGCCACAAGCCATTATTTGAACTACCACTACCTTAGCACTAATTTCATCAAGCCAATGGTCGATATCGGTATAATATATTACACCAGGATTGGAAGGCCAATTCGGATCCTCTTCTTTGCAGTAATAAGTGGTGATCCGCGTTTTGCCTCCATGACCTTGAAGACTTATGAAAACTATATCATTCTCTTTTGCCTTCGTAGCTACCGTCTCGATCGCTGCTTGAAGATTATAGCCAGTAGCGTTTTCTTTGTTTAAGATTATTATATTTTCAGCAGGAATTTTTGCATTCGTTAACCACCAATTTACCTCCTCATTAACTGCATCTCCGAAATTATCGGTTTTTTTCCAGGCTCTGTATAATATAATAAATCTATCATTGGGGATCTCCGGGTCGTAATAGGCGACATTCTCTTCAAACTGGTTTGAGAAGCCGTCGCTATCAGAGCCAGAAAGAACCTCAGAAGAAATGTTGGAATCATCCTGGGTGGAGAATGGATGGGCTGTAGGGACATCTAAATTGAGCTTACCGATTACCATAAATAGAGCTATTGCTAACAAAACGGCAATTATCAGCTTTTTCAATTCTTTTCACCTCCTTTCAGTGATTTTCTGTATTTTTCTTCCCTTATTAAAGTTTCAAGAAACTTTCAGGAACTACCTAAATTATACCTCCACTAAAGTTCTTTGTCAAGTTATCCACAGTTGCCGTGACCTTTTGATTTGATATAATATTAACAGGATTATGAAATCAAAGAATTTTATTCTATTGTTCATTTTTGGGTTATTTCTCTTTCTTTTGCCGAGTTTGGTGAAGGCGGGATGTCTGATAACTTGTACAGATCGAGCTAACAACTGTTACTGGGGACACGGTAGTTGTATTTATTATGAGTGCTACGGCACGGGTGAGAGAGTTGGGACCATTCCAAGCATTGCTAAGCGGGAGGATATATTTGAAGGGCAGCCCACAAGCTACTGTTCTCGTTCTAATGGAAAATGTGCCGTGGATGTTTTTCCTACAGGAACTAATGGGCAGGTTTGTGTTGCTCGAGATAGGTGTTGGACTTTTCTTGCTGGTTGTTTTGATACTGATTATTCAATGTCCGGTGTCTGGGATGCTTCGGATGATGATGGATCTAAGTGTGTTACTTGTAATGGAAAATTAGAAGATAGAGTTGTGGGTTATGCCTCGAAAGGTAAATGTGCAGATGGCGACACCAATTATGGTGTTTGTGCTCATTGTGGAGACCAAGATGGTGATGTTGGCAATGGTTTCTGTGAATCGGCCTGTGGAGCGAATGCCTATCTCGATGAGTTTACGCCGTCGAGCTGTTCTACGACTCAATGTGGATACGGAAATACAAAGAGATTAGATTGTGCCGATGCCAACTGTAATCCTTCTGATGGAGCTTGTGAATCTACCTGCGGGGCCGCTTCAGCCTGTGACGGAAGATATCCTCTTGAGTCCTGTAGTGGTGGAACCTGCAACAATAATTGTCAATGTATTTCAGCCGGTTGTACTATTGGCGGCACTCCTTATGATGATGGGGAATGTAATCCAAGCAATAAATGTCAATACTGCGATATTCCAAAAAGTCCCACTTCTTGGTCAAATGTTCCTTCGGGCAAGGTTTGTTACAATGGCAGTTTAGTTGATGTTTCTGACCTTAGCGGCCGTTACTGTAATTATCGTGAAGATTGTAGTAATGGCGATTGTTCAGCTAGTGAATGGTGGACTTCTTGTGATGGTTCAGGCTCTTGTCGGATACCTTCTGACCAAACTGATGCTTATATTGAAGGTGTAACTGCTAGCGATGGTAAAGTTTTAACGTCACATTGTAGTGAAGTTTCTCCTTCTCAATCATATTACTGCGATTATTATGAAAACTGTAGTAGTGGAGACTGTTCAGCAGATGAATACTACCGAGCCTGTAATGGTTCAGGCTCCTGCAGAACAAACAATACTTACGCCTATCATAAAGATGTTTATGCTTCAGCAGCCCACAGCTTAACTTCAAGTTGCGGGACTACTGGCTCTACGTTATGTGGCTCAAGTTATCTGCCTTCTTCTGGGCCAGGGAATAATCATTACGGAGATGGAGGAAGTGATAGTTGTCAGGGAATGTGCGACGGCTCAGGTCATTGTGATTACGCCGTAAATTGTAGCGGGACTCCCAATAATCCTCCTGCCTGTAATGCTGGCTCAGACAAAACCGTCAACGAGAATCAATCAGTTCAATTAGATTGTTCTGCCTCCGATCCAGACGGAGATAGTTTAAGTTACGCCTGGTCTTGTACTGGAGGTTCACTGAACAATTCTTCAATTCTCCAGCCAGTGTATAATGCCCCTTCAGTTGGAGCGGACACAGATTATACCTGTACTCTAAGTGTGGCTGATGGAAAAGGAGGTAATTGTTCTGACTCAATGGTGGTCCATGTTAAAGATGTTCCAGCAGGACCAGGCATTAATCCTCCTGATGTTGAAACAGTGGGCTACACCAATCTTACTCAGACCTCAATTACCCTTAATGGGTATCTCTACGATTTAGGTGGAGCTAATTCTTGTTTAGTTTGGTTTGAATGGGGCCTTACCACTTCTTACGGGAATAGCACTACCCCAGTTTCAATGACTGCTCCTGGCCCTTTTACTGCTATTCTCTCTAGTTTATCTTCTAATAAAACTTATTATTTTGAGGCTTTCGCTAGAAATGGAGGAAGTTGGTAGGCGATGAGATAAATCTCATTTTCACCTTCGCTGGTATAAATACCAACTCGGTATATGAAAAAAATTTTATTCCCAATTTTATTTATTTTTGTTGTCGGAGTTTTGTTTTGTTTTTCTGTCCAAGAAGCTTGGGCAGATGTTTATCTGGAGTGTGAAACAGGAGGTGGAACAGCCCGCCATATACTTAAGCCTACGGGACAATGTAGCGATGTAGAATCTTTTTGCAATAATCTTTGTATAGACTCTGGATATTCAACCGGTGGGTATTCAGTTTACTGTTTAACCATTCTTACTTGTAATACTCTTGCTAGTTGTTCCTCTAATTGTACTATAGGTGGAACAAGTTATAAATTTTGTAGAACTGGTTGTCTTGAAGTTGATAGCAATACTTATGTTTCATGTATGTGTTATACGTTTACTCCTCTCACTGTAACCACCGATATTGCTACTGTGGATATCCAAAACAATCAAGCCACATTAAAAGGTAATGTAACTGATACTGGTGGGGAAAATCCAAGTAAAAGAGTATTAGAATGGGGAACTTCTTCTGGGAGTTATCCAAACAATCATGATTGCGGAAGTGGAGGAACTGGAGAATTCAGTTATACTATTTCATTAAATCCTGGAACTATCTATTACTACCGAGCCAAAGCTTACAACAGCGGAGGCTGGGGGTATGGAGGAGAAAAGCAGGTGGTAATTTACCTTGCCTCCGGCGGCCAACAGTCATTTATCACACCTTCTCCTGCTGCTCCCACCATTGCCTTCCAGCCAACTACTTTCTCATTCGGTGCCACTGAAGGTGGTTCCAATCCTACCAACCAAACCTTAGAGATTTGGAACTCAGGTAGTGGAACTTTGGATTGGTCAGTTTCTGATAATGCTGCCTGGCTTACTTTATCACCTGTAAGTGGTGTCTCTACTGGAGAACAGGATAGTGTTATTCTTTCAGTCAATATCTGGGGAGGGACTGCCGGCACTTACTCTGCCACTATTACTATTAGCGACCCCAATGCCACTAACAGTCCTCAGACAGCGTCAGTCAGCCTCAATATTACTGCTGCACCTAATAATCCTCCTACTTGTAATTATCTTTCTGCTTCTCCTTCTTCAGGAGGTGCTCCTTTAAATGTAAGTTTTACTGGAAGCGGTAGTGATTCCGATGGCACAATTGCTCAGTATGAATTTGACTTTGGAGACGGTTCTTCTAAAGTTTATTCAAGCACTGCTGGTACCACTCATACCTATAATACTGTTGGTACTTATTGCGCCAAATTAAGAGTTAAAGATGATGATGGGGCCTGGAGTACCAATACTGGCAATTGTCCTGGTGGAACCTGCACTCAAACTATTACTGTTACTGGAGATGGGTCGATTATTTCCTTTAGTCCCTCCAGTTTTACTTTTAGTGCCACTGAAGGTGGTTCCAATCCTGCCAACCAAACCTTAGAGATTTGGAACTCAGGTAGTGGAACTTTGGATTGGTCAGTTTCTGATAATGCTGCCTGGCTTACTTTATCACCAGCCAGTGGTAGCTCAACTGGAGAACATGATAATGTTACTCTTTCAGTCAATATCTCTGGCAGGACTGCTGGCACTTACTCTGCCACCATTACCATTACTGACCCTAATGCCACTAACAGTCCTCAGACAGTGCCAGTCAGTCTCAATATTACTGCTGTACCTAAACCAACTATTTCCTTTAGTCCCTCCAGTTTTACTTTTAGTGCCACTGAAGGTGGTTCAAATCCTGCCAACCAAACCTTAGAGATTTGGAACTCAGGTAGTGGAACTTTGAATTGGTCAGTTAGCGATAATGCCACCTGGCTTAGCTTATCACCAGCCAGTGGTAGCTCAACTGGAGAACAGGATAGTGTTATTCTTTCAGTCAATACATCTGGCATGACTGTTGGAACTTATACTGCCACCATTACTATTTCTGCTTCTGGAGCCACCAATACTCCCCAGACCCTGACAGTAAATTTAACAATCCAATCTGGTTGTGCCAGAGCTAATCCGCCGGTACAATTGTACCCAGATTCTTATGATGGAAATCCTGGCGTTGGATTTCGTTATTATGTTTCAGTCTACAACTATGATAGCGATGAGTGCGGTAGTTCTGATTTTACCTTAAGTTACTCCTGTCCTTCGGGATGGTCTTGTAGTTTGGATACAAACTCTTTAACGATATCAGCTGGAGGAAAGGCGGGGGGGACCTACCTTAATGTTATTCCTCCCTCAGGAGCGGTAAGCAGTCAAGTTTCAGCCACTGTCTTAAATCAAACTGCTCAGAATAACGGTGAAGGAACCTATTCTGGCAGCGACTCATCATACTACAATATAATAGGGTGTACTGGTAATATATCTTTAACCTTAACTCCTCCAACCGTTGCTCCTTCAGGTTCGGTTACCCCTTCGGCTTCCGGTCTATTTACCAGTGGTTGTGAAGGGAAAACAATTCGTTTTAGACAGAATTCTTGTTCAGGAACTCAAGTGACGTCTTGTGCAATTCCAAGTGGTGGTAGTGGTTGCATTGGCTCTAACTTTACTGCCCCAGCTTCTGCTGGACAATATACTTACTTTGCCTGTATTGATAAAGATAATGATGGCAATTATACTGATGCTGGTGAATCAGATTCAGGGATATTAAATGTGACTGTTGCTTCCTGTACTGAAGGAGGCGTTTGTGCAAATCCTGGTGAAGTTTGTTGTGCGAATAACAAATTATATACCTGTCAGCAAAGTAATCCAACCACCGTATTTTATTCTACTCCTAGTGATGGTTATCTCTGGGCGATGAGCAGTTATGGTTATGTTTATGTTCATCATCAATATGACGGTATAGTTGATGATGACCTTACCAGTATTAGATTAGGTCAGTATGGGAGCGGTGGTTTTTTTGAGCTTTATAGAGCAGCACTATTCTTTGATACCTCCAGCTTGGCAGAGGATGCCAATATTACCGCCGCTACTATATCAATCTATGGTTCTGGCGATGACTCTAGTACTGATTTTAATATTACTCTTGTCAGTGGAGCCGAATTAGATGACCCCTTGGTATCCTCAGATTACTACCCCGACCTTTATTTGGCAACCGAAAGTAGAGGAACTCTTTCTACAGTAAGTTTTAAAACTAATGGTTACAATAATATTTCTTTTAATAGTGCAGGTATTAGCGAAATTTCCAAAACTGGTACCACTAAATTTGGACTTAGATCAAGTAGGGATATCAACTATTATGAGCCGTGGACTACGGAAAGGATTAGTTTTTATGCCAATGAAATTGCTGACTCAAATAAAAAACCAAAACTCTCAGTTACTTATACAGGTACTCCTGCTTGGAAATATACTCAAGATTGTACTTATGGTTGTTGTGATGCTGATAATAATTCCTGCGACCCCTGTCTTCCTCCTGTCAGTTGTCAATGTTGCCCGGATACTACTCCACCTACCACTACTATTTCTCCTAATGGAAGAGCTTGGGGAAATGCCGACGCTAACTTTAATTTAACTTGCAATGATGGGACTGGTTCTGGTTGCCAGACTACTGAATATAAAATAATAGACCAAAGCCAAATTTGTGACACTACCGATCTGACTGCTGGCTATTCTGGAACAGTAAGTTGTGCTTCGAGCCAAACCTGTCAAAAGAAAGTCTGCTTTAGAAGCACAGATAATGCTGGCAATCCTGAGGCAATAAAGACCTCCAATCTCTTTAAGATAGACAAAGAAAAACCAACCTCAGTATATATTTTTCCTACTCCTCCAGCTGGTTCTGATGTGACAGCTGATTTTACCCTTTATGTTGATGATAGTGACGGCACCGGTTCTGGCTTCACTGCTGACAGCTGTCGTTACACTGTCTATGATTCCGGAGTGGGGGCAACACCAACCAAGCAGGCTACCAGAACCTGCGATGGTTCCTTTACCATAACCGTGGGCGAAGGAAAGGACTGTCGGACCGACGGAGGAACTTGCACAGTCATTGTTTATGCAATAGATAAGGTTGGCAATCAAGGTGATGGTTCGGCTAGGAGCTACAACATCAGAGTAGACCTTATTTCGCCAACCATCACTATCAATACTCTCTCTGGCAAATGGTATAATTCCAATCCTCTCTTAGATGTTGATTTTGTAGATGACAAAGCTCTTGATGATGGATTCTATCAAGTTGATAGCTATAGCGGAGGGACAACAGACATTAGCCAATTCGGCTTTACCCAGGTAGTTGAAAACAGTTTGCCTACTTATGCCGAGGGATGGGCTAGTGCAGCCTGCAGTGGAACCTACAATTATAACTGTATAGCAGGTTATACGAGGACAAAATGTACCGGTACATATGTTGCTGGTGCTGGCGATCCCCACGGTTGTTGTAATGGTTGCATATGTGTAAATGTAGGATGCCAACTTAGTGGTGGGTGGACAGCCATCTTTACTGATAATACTGGAATAAGTTATACCACTGATTTTAGGATTGCTGACGCCACTTGGAATGGCTTTGCTGATGGTTCTTCTCACACGATCTACTTTAAAGCAACAGACGATGCTACCAACCAAACTGGCCAGGATGGAAGTAAGTCCTTGGTCATTAAAAAAGATGTTTCAGTTTCCACCACCACTATTTCTCCAGACGGAAAAGATTGGGGAAATGCTGATGTTGGTTTTACTTTAACTTGTACTGATAATCCTTTGGAGATTCCAAATTCTGGTTGCGACATAACCCAATACAAAATCATTGATTCAGGTTTAACCTGTGACACTACTGGTTTAACCACCGGTACTTCCGGAACAGTAACCTGTCCTGCTGGTGAGGTCTGTCAAAAGAAAGTCTGCTTTAGAAGCATTGACAATGCTGGTAATTCGGAAGCCATTAAAACCTCCGATGTTTTTAGAATTGATAAGACAAAACCAGTTTCTCAGATTACTGCTCCTCCAGTTGGTTCAACCCAAACAACTGATTTCAATATTTCAGTTTCTGACACTGATACCGGGGGTTCGGGCATAAAGACAGATGCTTGTTATTATTATGTTTATGACTCTGGAGTTGGACAGACAAGAAATTCAACTTTAAGAACTTGCAACTCTAACCAGTTAATTACAGTTGGTTCGGGAAAAGACTGTCAGACTGATGGTGGAATTTGTACTGTTTATGTCTATAGTTATGATAATGCTGGAAATCTCTCTGATACTAATTCCAGAGGCTTTATAATAAAAAGTGCTGACACTACTCCTCCTACGGTTTGGGTTACTGGTGCCCCAACTAATTGGCAGAATACTGATGCTCAGGCTTCGGTAGGTTGTGATGATGGAGGAGAAGGAAGCGGTTGTGATACCACAAGTTATAGATTAAAAACTTATACTTCCAATCCTGGTACCTGTCCGACTAATTATGCTGATTATAATTTAACTCCTCCCCAGATCATTTCTTCTCGCCAATGGCTCTGCGCTGCCGCCGAGGACTGGGCTGGCAATGTCGGATTTTGTGGCACTGAGCAAGGATGTCCAGTTCAATTCAAGGTTGATAAAAATCTACCTCAAGTTGCCGCTTTTGATATACAGCCAAGAACCTTAAATATTGCTAATCCCACGGGAACATTTACCTGGACGGTTACTGATTCCGGTGGCTCAACTTTAGATCATGTTGAGATTTGGCGAGCAAACTACAACCCTACCAATTGTTCTGATACGGATAAGTCAGGCTGTGTCTGGGATCAGATTGGCCCAAACTACAATGCCCCATCTTATGCAAGCAGCTGGACAGTGGCTCCTGGTGCTAAAATCACTGACAGTCCTCCTGATGGTATTTACTGGTATGGCCTTCATGTTTTCGATAAGGCAGACAATATGGGTATCGAACCCTCGCCGATTAAGGTAACAGTGGATAAAATCGCCCCCAGCACCACTATTTCTCCAGACGGAAAAGATTGGGGAAATTCTGATGTAGATTTTACTCTCAGTTGTGATGATGGGACAGGTTCCGGTTGTCAAACTACTCAATATAAGGTAATCGAGCAGAGCCAAACTTGTGATATTGCTGGCTTAATTACTGGAACTTCAGGAACAGTGACCTGCCCGGTCGCTCAAACCTGTCAAAAAAAGGTTTGTTTTAGAAGTATTGATAATCTAGACAATGAAGAGTCAATTAATACCTCAAATCTTTTTAAGATTGATAAAGAATCTCCTTTGGTTGGAGTAATTTCTCCCACTGCTTGCCAGATTAATGTTTCTACTTCCTTTTCTGCTAATGTTTCAGATAATATTGAAGTAACCAATTGCTGGTTATATGTAGAAGAAGTCAATGACGGGGAAATGTCCCTTTCTGTCTCACCTTGCCAAAGTTGTGCGGCTAGTAAAAACCATACCTTTACCTCAACTGGTGATTATTCTCTCTATGTTTTCTGTAAAGATCAGGCTAATAACTATACCTTTGGCCCTGCAGTAACAGTAACGGTTACCGAATTTGCTCCCCTTATTTGCGATATCAATGTTCCGGGTACTGGGATAATAAATCAATGGATTTCAATTAATGTTTCTGGTTCTCAAGGAGCGATAGTGGGAGTGCGTTTTACTAGTAATGAAGTCGACGAACCCTTCGGTGCCTGGGATCCTTCCCCACCGAACTATTATGGTTGGAATACTCCTGAAGGAGATTGGGAAGATGCTACTTCAAAAATAATGAAATGGAGTTTTGCTGAGGCAGGAAATTATGAAGCCTGGGCAGAGATAAGCGATGGTGATGGTATTGATACTGTATCTTGTTCTGACACGATTAAGATTATGGAGTGTTGGCCGGATTTGGAAACAAGGCCGTGTTGGTCTACCTACGGTTGTGAACATACTCAAACTTGCACTTCAGAAGGAACCTGGCCTCTAATTTGCGGACCAACAGATGAATGTTCGCTTGGTGGGGAACCTCAAACTTGTTGGGTTGATGGAACTGAAGGACTTCAAACCTGCACTGATATTTGTATCTGGGGAACTTGTATTTTCCCGCCACCTCCCAATGGAAATGGAGTAGAGTGCCCTTGGCCGCCAGACAATCCTCCTTGTGAAATTTGTCAACACCCGGTATGTAATGTCGAAACTAATTACGAATGGGTTTGCGATTTTGACCCTGCCGCGGCTGGGACCGACTGTGGTGATTGTTTAATGTGTGATAGCAGTGGGAATTGTAATATACCTCTTTGCTCAGGGACGCCAGAAAGCTGTGAATGTATTCCAGATGCTCCGGATTCCTGTAAAGATTGTAATAATTACGGAACTCAATGTGGTTATAATGAGGGACCTTGTTATTGTGGTCCATATGAATATCCAATTTGGAGTTGCGATGAGGGAAAATGCCAATGTGACTGTCAGGAGGATGAAACTGGTACAATTTGTCCAAGAGAGCCGCCTGAAGGATGTGAGTACAATCCACCTATTGTCGGCATATCTCCGGACTATCGAGAGGGAGCAGCGGGCGATCGTTTAACTTATACCGTTTCAGTTATCAATCAGGATGAGGGAGTGGAATGTGAATCCTCTAATTTCACTTTAAGCACAAGTGGAATTTGCGATAGTTGGGATTGTGATTTAGATTTAGAGCCATCTATTTTAACTATCGCTCCACAATGTTCTCAAACAACCCAATTATATGTAGAGTCGCCTTCTGAACCTCTGGCTTCCAAGGGATATTATACTATTTCAGTTAATGCCGTTAATCAGACAAGCGGACTTTTCGGAACTGGCTATACTACCTACGAAGTCCTTAATAATCCTCCCTCAGCTACGGGTCTTTCTGCAACACCCATTGGTGATTGCTTTCTTTACCACCCATATGTTAAATTGGAATGGTCTTTTTCTGACCCTGATTTAGCTTCGGGTGATTATCAATCTGCTCGTGAAGTAGAAATATTTAGCGACTCAGGTTACACCAATCTGGTAAATAGTATTCCTGAACCAGATTATTCTCCTGGTTCTACTGAGTATACTCCCAATACCGGTTTATCTTTCAATACCGATTATTACTGGAGGGTAAGAGTTTGGGATAATGAAGGCACTCTTTCAGATTGCGGTCAGCCTGAGGGCTGGTGCTACCCGGAAGAACTCTCTTTCCGTACTGAAAAAGAATGGCCTTGGCCTGATTTCTCAGTTACTCCTCCTACTCAAAGAGTTCATTTGAAGGAGAAGGTTGAATTTACTGATGAATCTACATGTTATGATGGTCCTTGTAATCTTAGCCCCACAGCTACTTACTTATGGGAGTTCGGAGATGGTGGAACCAGTTTAGAGAAGAGTACCTCCCATATTTATTTAGCAACAGGAAACTACGACGTTACTTTAACCATAATTGATGAAGTTGGAAACTGCACCTCCGACCCGATCGAGATAACCGTTACCCTTCCTTTGCCCGAATGGATGGAAATCCCCCCATTTTAAATTTGACATTCTAAAAGATATTTGTTACAATTTAAATGTAATTATTTAACCTTGAGCTTTGGAATCATTTGCGTTTAACTAAAATAAATGCCAAATAACCAATCGTTCAACTTAAAATATGAATTTACTTATCCCTTTAATAGTGGGCGTAGTGGCTGTTTCTCTAGGCTCGTTTTTGGGTTACTATACTCGTCAGTCAATTGCCAAAAGAAATTACCGGACCATCGAAGCCAGACTCCAAAAGAAAATTTCGAAAGCTCAAATAGACACTGAGGAAATTCTGGCTTCAGCCCAACAAAAAGCTAGTCAAATTCTAGAGGCAACAAAAAAAGAAACAGATGAAAGAAGAACAGCCCTTTTCAAGACCGAAAGGGTTTTGCTGAAGAGGGAAAATATTTTAGAAAATAAACTTTCTACCTTTGAATCAGAAGAAAGAGCCTTCCAGGAAAAAGTCAGAAAACTGAGAGAAATAAAAGAAAGCTTAGAGGGTTTAAAAACTGAAGCTTTGGAAAAATTGGAGAGAATTTCTGAACTCCCTAGAGAATCGGCAAAAAAAGAATTGCTGGAAAATCTAGAAAAAGAATATCAGAGAGAAATTTTAGAAAAAATGAAAAAACTAGAAACCGAAGGCCAAGGCCAGTTTGAGAGAAAGGCTAAAGAAATATTGGCTCAGGCTATCCAAAAATGCGCTCTTTCTCAGGCGCAAGAAATTACCACCACCACAGTTGCCCTTCCCTCAGAAGAAATCAAAGGAAGAATTATTGGCAAGGAAGGAAGAAATATCAGGACTTTAGAGAAATTAACCGGGGTAGAAATAATAGTGGATGAAACTCCTGAAGCAGTAGTTATCTCTGGCTTTGACCCAATTAGACGCCAAATTGCTAAAACTGCTTTGGAAAAATTAATTCAAGATGGAAGAATTCAGCCAGCCAGGATTGAAGAAAAAGTCCAAGCTTCTCAAAAAGAAATAGCTTCTAAAATCAGAGAGGCTGGAGAACAGGCCATTTATGATACTGGTTTAGTGGGTTTTGACCCTAAACTAGTTCAATTGTTAGGTAGATTGCGATTTCGCTCCAGCTATGGTCAGAATGTTTTACTTCATTCAATTGAGGTTAGCCATTTAGCTTCCAGCCTAGCCGCTGAAATCGGAGCTAATTCTTCAATTTGCAAAAAAGCCGGCCTTCTTCACGATATTGGCAAAGCAGTTGATCATCAGGTTGAAGGTTCCCATACTGATATTGGAATTAAAATTTTAGAAAAATTTGGGGTGGAGAAAGAAGTAATTGATGCCATGAAATCCCATCATGAAGAATATCCTTATCAAACCATTGAAGCAGTGATTGTCCAGGCGGCAGACCAAATTTCCGGCGCCCGGCCCGGGGCTAGAAAAGATACTTTAGAAAATTATCTGAGGAGATTGGGAGATTTGGAAAACATTGCTTTGAGCTTTTCTGGGGTGGAAAAAGCCTGGGCTTTGCAAGCTGGCCGAGAAATAAGAGTTTTTGTTAAACCAGAAGAAGTTGATGACTTTACGGCTAAAAAACTGGCTAAAGAAATTGCTAATAAAATTCAGGAAGAATTAAGGTATCCTGGTGAAATAAAAGTTAATCTAATTAGAGAAAACCGAGTAATTGAGTACGCAAAGTAATCCTACGAATTGCGAATCTTTACGAATATACGAATAAAAAATACGGCTTTCTAAGCCGTATTTTTGTTAGAGCGGGTAACGGGGAGTGAGCCCGTGCCTGAACCTTGGAAGGGTTCCGTACTACCACTATACTATACCCGCAGTCGGGGTATCCAGATTCGAACTGGAACTAAATCCTCCCAAAGGACTC
>CAZWEN010000002.1:0-27423 GCA_964632775.1 uncultured Candidatus Saccharibacteria bacterium
GAAAGAAAATGAGTAAGTCTTTGGGTAATTTTTATACCTTAAGAGATTTATTAAAGATGGGTTATACCCGGCGAGCAATTCGATATTTTTTAATAAGCAGTCATTACAGACAAAAAACAAATCTCAGTTTTAAGACACTCAAAGGTACAGAAAAATCGATAGAAAGGATTAAAACGTTTATAGAAAAAATTGGGCAGAGGCCAAAAATCAAAATCCCACCCAAAAATTTAAAATTAATTAAAAATTTAATCTCAAAAGCTCAAAAAGATTTTGAAGAAGCATTGGATGACGATTTAAACACGCCCAAAGCGTTATCTGCTATTTTTAATTTAATGAAAGAAACAAACAAAATTGAAGAAGTAGATAGTAAAACGGCAAAACAAATTTTAAATTTAATAAATAAATTTGATTCTGTTTTTGGTTTAAAACTTTTAGAAATAAAAAAAGAGGGAATAAGAATTCCAGAAAAAGTTATTAAATTATTAAGAGAAAGAGAGAGGTATCGGGGAAAAAACCAATGGAAATTAGCTGATAAAATCAGAGAAAAAATTAAAGAAAAGGGCTATTTAGTTGAAGACACTAAAGCGGGACCAAAATTAAAGAAACTATGAAAGAGGAAATCATTTTTAAAACCAATCCTCATCGGTTATTATTGGTCTTTCCCGAAGTATTTATTGTGCTTTTCGGATTGGCTGTATTTAGGTATCTTCTTCCCTTTCTTTTAATGCTTGGCATTTCTACCCGAATTATAATTCCTTTGGCCGGAATCTTGGTCTTTTTAATGATTGTAATTTTCTTGGAGTGGCTTTGTACTAAATATTATTTAACTAATTTAAAGCTGGTAGAAAAAAGAGGAGTCATTGGAAAAAGAATTGTCAGCATTTCCTTAGATAAAGTTCAAGATGTAAAATGTAAATTTGGAATAATCGGCCGGATTTTTGACTTTGGAGATTTAGAGATTGAATCAGCCGGAACTCTGGGGAAAATTATTTTTCACTTTATCCCCTCTCCCAGAAAATTTCAAGAAAAAATTCAAAAAGCAATTTTAGAATCTAAAAAAAGAGAAACTGGGGAGATCTTACCTTAGCTTTTTTAGCCAATTTAAGAAGTCTTTAGTATATGTTTTCTTTAGGATTTTGTTGAGGGTTTTATCAATGGTGGAACCCTTTCCTTTGTCCTTTTGCTTCTTTTTTCGACATAATTCATAGAAATCTAAAACTTGGTCGGCAATTTTGGGCCAGGAATATTTTTTAGCTTCGATTCGCCCCCACTCCCCCATTTCTTTTCTCAGCTCTTTGTTTTTTATTAAAATTTCGATTTTTTTAGCTAAAGTTTTGTAATCTTTTGGCTTAACTAAAAACCTTCCCCCTTTACCTTTTTCTAAAACTTCTTTATACCCCTCATTGGCAAAGGCCACTACTGATTTTCCACAAGCCATGGCCTCTACTAAAACAATTCCAAAACTTTCTCCATAAATAGCCGGGCTTACAAAAATATCACAAGTCTTGTAATAAGGAGGGGTATGCTTTTCTTTAACTTCTCCTTCAAACACAACATTTTTTAATTTGTTTTTTTCAACCCAGTTTTGCAAATCTGTTTTTAGAGGACCCTCGCCAACCACAATGAGTCTTAAGTTTGAAAAATTTTTTTCTAAAATTTTAAAGGCCTTGAGCAAATAAATCAGGCCTTTTCTTTCTTCAATCCGGCCGAGAAATAAAATATTGATTTTGCCGTCAGAGAATTTTTTAATTTTTGGCACCTGGTGGCCAAATTCTCCAAGGTCTATGGCATTGGGAATAACTGTTTTTGGACCTTTAAAGTCTTTAAAAACTCTAAGATTTAATGGAGCTACTCCAATCACTCCATCAATTTTCCATTGAACAATTTTATTAAGAAGATAAAGAAAAATTGGGAAATTTTTTAAAAATTCGCTTCCTTCAATATTAGCATGGAAGGTTAAAACATTAAGGACATCAGACCGTTCTAAAATTTGCCAGACTGAAGGAAATCCGAAGTTATGGAGATGCAAAACATCAAATTTTTCTTTCTTTAAGACTCTTTCAATAGCTAAGGGATTAAAATTTATACAAAAATCTGATTGGCTGCCAGAAAAAGGAAGAGGGAAAGAAGTGCCCAATAAAATGACATCTTTTCCATAATTTTCAGATTTCTTTCTTCTGGGAGCGATAATTTTTGAATAAATCCCCCTTTTTTTAAATTCTTTTTGCAAACCTAAAACATGTCTTTTTACCCCTCCTGGCTGAAAAAAAGAATGAAAAGAAATTAAGCCAATCCTGAGTTTTTTTGACATAATTTGTAATCTTTGCTATAATTGACGGTAGGAAAATATATTTATATATATTATACTTGATGGCCAACAACTCTTCAAATTTTGAATTACCCGAGAAGTTACCACCCCAAAGCATTGAGGCTGAACAGTCCCTACTTGGTTGTTTGGTCTTGGATAAAAATGCTATTACCAAAGTGGCTGACTTTTTGGGACCCCAAGATTTTTACCGGGGGACTCATCAGGAAATTTATCAAGCCTGCCAATATCTTTTTGAAAAAGGAGAACCGATTGATTTATTGTCTCTTTCTAATCGTCTCAAAGAAAAGAATCAACTTGAAGAAATTGGAGGAAATAGCTATTTAACTGAGCTGGTCAATTCCGTTCCCACGGCCAGCCATGTCTTAAATTATGCCAAAATTGTCCAAAGAAAAAGGGCTTTAAGAGATTTGATTGATGCCAGCCATGAAATTGGAGTTTTAGGTTATAACGAGACCGAAGATACAGATTTACTTTTGGATCAGGCTGAAAAAAGAATTTTCAGCATTGCCCAAAAGTCATTAAGCCAAAAGTTTATACCAGTTAAAGACGCCCTGGAGGATGCCTTTGAAAGAATTGATAAACTATCTAAACGCAAGGCCGGTCTCCGGGGCTTGCCCACCAGTTTTAACGCTTTAGATAATATCTTGGCTGGCCTTCAAAAATCCGATTTAATAATTTTAGCTTCTCGGCCAGCCATGGGAAAAAGCGCTTTAGCTTTAAATATTGCTGCAAATATTGCCATCAACCAAAAAGTACCGGTTGGGCTTTTTAGTTTAGAGATGTCAAACGACCAGGTAGTGGATAGATTAATTGCCAGCGTAGCTAACGTTGACTTATGGAGATTAAGAACCGGAAGACTTTCTAGCACCGACGAGGATAACGATTTTTCTCGAATCCAACAGGCCATGGGGATTTTAGCTGACGCCCCAATTTATATTGACGATGCCGCTTCTTCAAATATTTTACAGATGAGGGCAATGTCCAGACGTCTTCAAGCAGATAAGGGACTAGGGTTAATCATAGTTGATTATTTACAATTGATGGAACCAAGAAATCCTAATGACCAAATAGTCAGGCAGATAACTGAAATTTCGAGGTCTCTTAAAGGTTTGGCCAGAGAGCTTAATATCCCGGTCTTGGCCTTATCTCAATTATCAAGAGCAGTGGAGCAAAGATCTCCCCAAAGGCCAAGGTTGGCCGACCTTCGTGAAAGCGGAAGTCTCGAGCAGGATAGCGACGTGGTCTTGTTTATTTATCGTGAGGATCGCTATCGACCGGAAACTCCAAGAAAAAATATTGCTGACATACTTATTGCTAAGCACCGTAATGGTCCGGTCGGAAGCATTGAATTATATTTTGATGATAGAAGAGTAAGCTTCCGTAATTTAGAAAAAGAATACGCTACTGAAGTATAATGGCCGGTCGGTCATTATTATCTTCGCTGACGCTCGCTGAATAATGTACCCATCTAGTATTCAAAAACTTATTGATTTATTTTCTAAGTTTCCAACCATCGGGCCCAGGACAGCTGCCCGTTTTGTTTTTTATTTAATGAAAATTTCAAAAGAAGAGGTTGAAGAACTTGTCAATTCTGTTTCTAACCTTAAAAAAACAGTAAAAATTTGCTCTTTCTGTTTTAATCCTTTTGAAGGCGAAGGTGAACTTTGTAAAATCTGTTCTGATTCTTCCAGAGATAGAACTTTGCTTTGTATTGTTGAAAAAGAAACCGATTTAATTATCCTTGAGAAGACAAAAAAATATAAAGGCCTGTATTTTATTTTAGGAGGAACAGTTTCTACTTTTAAGAAAAAAGATGTTGAAAAACTAAGGACAAAAGAATTAGTTGATAGACTACAACCCACCCTCCACCCTCCCCGACTTCCGTCGGGGCCCCTAAAAAAATCCCTTGAGATTAAGGAAATTATTATCGCTACTAATCCTACTACCGAAGGCGAAGCGACAGCCTTATATTTAGAAAGATTACTAAAACCTCTTAATAAAAAAATTACCCGGCTTGGCCGGGGCTTACCAGTGGGAGCTGAGCTAGAATATGCTGACGAAGAAACTTTGGGAAGCGCTCTGGAAGGTAGAAAATAATTTTAGATTCAAGATTCTATCTTTATTATTTCTACTTCGGTGAAGGGCTGACGGTGGCCCTTTTTTACTTTATAGCGCTTTTTAGCTTTATATTTAAAAATAATTACTTTTTTAGCCTTACTCTGACGAACAATTTTTCCGATAACTTTTACCCCTTTGATTAAAGGAGTTCCAATTTCAATTTTTTTACCTTTTTCCAATAATAAAACCTGGTTAAAGGTAGTTTCAGAGCCCTCTTTTTTTGCAATTTTTTCAATTTTTATTTTTTGACCAGGAGAAACTAAATATTGTTTCCCGCCGGTTCTAATTACTGCTAACATAATTTTAACCTTCTTTTAATCTTTTGGTTTCTTTACTTTCTAATAATTTTTCCATCTTGTCTGAGAATAAAGAAAGACGTTTTTCTGAACTATCATAGGCTGAAGTAGCGTTTCTTAAATGACCTCCTAATTTCTTAAAATCATCCATTAGTTTTTCAGCGTCTATTTGAATTTTATTAAGTCTTTTTAAAATCTCCTGAGTTCGTCGAGAAATTTGAGTATCCCGGAACCAATGCTCAATTGTTCTAAGGGTTAAGTAAATAGTATTGGGTGAAGTTAAGATGATTTTTTTTCTTCGAGCGTAATCTGCAATATCTTCTTCTCTTAAATTGAACATCATCTCATGGAAAATTGCCTCAGCCGGAATATACATTAAAGCATAATCAACTGTATCTTCGGAAGGCAAAACATACTTTGAGGCAATTTTATCAATGTTAAATTTCACGTCCTGAATAAATTTTTTTTGAAAAAGGCTTCTTTCTTCTTCAGATTTAGCTTCAATCATTTTCTCAAAATTAACCGAAGAAAATTTAGCATCGATAGGTAATAACTTCCCATCAGGAAGCCTCAGGACGACATCAACTTGTTCTCCTGATAAAAACTGATGCTGGGATTTATAAAGTTCCCGAGGAAAATATTCACTCAAAATGTGTTCAAGGCTTGCTTCTCCCCACTGGCCACGAAGTTTTGGGGATTTGAAAATCTCTTGGAAGGAAGAAATATTTTTCATTTCTTCCTGAACTCGCTTTAATTCCTCACGAACCTGAACTGTTTCTTTAGTAAAGGAAGAAACTTGATTTGTCATTGCCCGAGAAGTTCCATCAACATTACCCCTGATTTCTTTTAGTTGGCCAATCATTTCAGTAACACTTCTTTCCAAACCCCTTATCGTCTCAGACTGCCTCTCATCAACTTTTGATTTTCTTAACCAAAAAAATACTATTCCTACTCCCCCAGCCACAATTAAAAATATTATTAAAACGAAAAGGAGCTCATTCATAGATATATCTTAGCATTAATTTCGAAGAAATCAAGGTTCTGCCGAAGGCAGGTTCTTATCTGGTTAAAATTTCAACCAAGACGAAGGTGATATAAATTCCGAGTAAAAAGAGAGCTTCTTTTTTGGTAATTTTACGGTCAGTACGGACAAAAAAGAGGAAAAACATTGCTGAAATTATTAGAAAAAATCGACCGATAGCAAATGGTGAAAAATCAGGAATTTTAATTGGGCAAATTAAGGCAACGATTCCTAAGACCAGGGTGGCAGGAATAATAATAGCCCCCATTAAATCTCCCAAAATCATCCAGGTCTGCCCTTTCCTGGCTGAAGCAATGGCAAAATAGGCCTCAGGCAAAGCATTCCCGATGCTAACAATTAAAATTCCAATTAAAGGTATTGATAAATTTAAGCTTTCAGCAAAAAAAGAAGCGGCTCGGACAATTCCTTCGGCTGCTAATAATAAAAAAACAATTCCTAAAATTACTTTTCCAATATCTTTGATGAAAATTCCAAAACTTTTAACAACCGGAATTTCATTTTCATTATAAACTTTGCTAAATCTTTCCTTTTTAGAAAAAAGCCAGGCAATGTAAAAGGCGAAACATAAAATTAATAAAATCCCATCTCCTCTGCCCAAAGTCCCATCTAAAATTAAAAACAAAGGCAGAATGGCAACTCCAATGGTAAAAATAGAAGTGGCCTGAACCGTCCGGCTTTCGGCTGGAAGCCCTTTGGCAATCAAAACTGCTAGGGCTACAACAATGGTTAAATCAATTAAATTCCCACCAACGATGTCACCAAAGGAAAGTTGAGGAATTTTATGAAGAGCAGAAGAAATTCCCACAAAGAGATTGGGCATTGAGCCGGCCAAAGCCATAATAAAAAAGGCAACTACAAATTCTCGCCAACCTAAAAATCTAGCCATTCTAGTTAAGGCTTCAACTAACCACCTACCAGATAAAAATAAAAGCCCGCAGCTGCCTAAAAAAATTAAAATATAAAACCAATTCATACTCCAGTTTGGTGTCTAACAATAAAATAATGTTTGGTGGCCTCAATCAAAATTAGTTCTATCATTCCCAGTCCTAAAATAATTAACCAATCGTTAAAGCCAAGAGGAATGGTTTTTAAAAGAGTTTGAAGGGTTGGTAGATAAACGGCGAGGACCAGCACTAATACTCCGATCAAAACAGCCGCCACTAAAATTCTATTTGAAAATGGATTAATATGCCAAAGATTTCTTCTTAAACTTTTACAAGAAAAAACATAAAAAAGGGAATCGATGGTTAGGCAGGCAAAAATCATTGTCCTGACATAAGCGATATCGTGATTCTGCTTCCAGAGCCAAAAAAACAGCCCCAAAAGTATTAAATCCGTAATTAGTCCAATAATAAAAATTATTGCCTTCATCTCTCTGGTTAGTAAATGAACATCTTGGCCTTGGGGTTTTCGCTTCATTAAATCTTTTTCTTTTGGCTCAAAAGCCAAAGCAATATCCGGTAAGCCGTCTTCCACTAAATTCACCCATAAAATTTGAGCTGGCAAAATTGGCAAAGGAAAACCTGAAAGTAAAGCTCCTCCAATTAAAATCACTTCGGAAAAACTATCTGAAAGTAAATAAGTAATAACTTTTCTAACATTATCAATAATTGCTCTTCCTTCCTCCACTGCTGCCACAATAATATTAAAAGAATCTGGCAAAAGAATTAAATCCGAGGCTTCCTTGGCTACATCGGTTCCTGAACCAAGAGCTACTCCAATATCAGCCTTTTTTAAAGCTGGAGCATCATTGATTCCGTCGCCAGTCATTGCCACTACCTCTCCTTTTTCTTGCCAGGCTTCGATAATCCGCAGCTTATGACGGGGCTCGGCCCGGGCATAGACTTCAATCTTTTTTACTCTCTTCTCAAATTCTTCATCTGATAATTTATCTAAATCTTGGGCAAGCATAATATTTTCTTCTTTAGTTTTAAGACCAATTTCAGCGGCTATTGTTTTAGCAGTTAGTTTATGGTCACCGGTAACTAAAATCGGTTTCATCCCGGCTTCTCTACAAATCTTAATCGCTCCTTTTACTTCTTTTCTTAAAGGGTCAGTAAGTCCTAAAAGGGCAGCCAATTCTAAATTTTGAAGAACAACGTCTGCAATTTTTGTTTTTTCAGTAATCTTTATTGCTAAAGCTATGGTTCTAAATCCTTGGGAAGCGACATTTTCTAATTCTTTTTCCCATTTTTTTCTTTCTTTATCCCCCATCTTTGACATCTCCAAAATTTTCTCTGGAGCCCCAGAAACAAAAAGAATATTCCCCCTTTTTGATTTGTGAAGCGTGGCTAGAAACTTTTTTTGATTATCAAAAGGAATTTCATCAATTTTTGGTAATTCTTTTTCTAACTTTGCTTTTCTAAAGCCTTGCTCTAATCCATAAAAAAGCAGGGCTTTATCAGTGGGTCTTCCTCTTAATTTCCATTTGGCTCTTTCCGCTTTTGGATTTTCAACAAAAGCCTCATTACACAATATGGCAATTTTGGAAACTAAGTTTTTGTTTTTTCGAGCTAAAACTTTGGTTACTTTTATTTTTCCTTCAGTTAAAGTGGCGGTCTTATCAGAACATATGACGGACGTACTCCCCAGAGTCTCAGCTGAGACTAGTTTTCTAACTAGCCCTTTCTTTTTCAAGATTCTTTGCATTCCCAGAGCTAAAATCACGGTCATCGCTACTGGTAATCCCTCAGGAATAGCTGCTACCGCCACCGCCACCGAAGTAGTAAACATTTCCAAAAAAGAGTTACCGGTAATTACTCCTTCGATAAAAATAAAAATACAAATTATGCCGATAACCCCTCCGATAATTTTACTGAGATTGGCTAATTTTTTTTGAAGAGGAGTTTTTTCCTCTTTGGTCTCCTTTACCATTTGAGCTACCTTTCCTATCTGGGACCCGAGCCCGGTCTCAGTAACGATTGCTTTTCCAATTCCGGCTTCAACTATTGTTCCCATATAGACCATATTATCTCGGTCAGCCAGGGATGTTTCAGCTAGCACAATCTCAGGATTTTTTTCAGCGGCTAGCCACTCGCCAGTCAAAGCCATTTCATTGATTTTCAAATTATGGCTTTCAATTATTCTTCCATCAGCCGGCACCTTGTTTCCGGCGTTTACTTTAAAAATATCTCCCGGAACTAACTCCGAGGAATCTATAATTTTAGGATTTCCGGCTCTCAGCACTTGAGCTTCTATTTTTACTACTTTTTTTAATTCTCTTAAGGCCCGAGAAGCTTTGTTTTCTTGGAAATAGCCAACAATGGTATTTAAAATTACGGCTCCAAAAATAACAATGCTGTCAGTGAATTCTTTTAAAATCAAAGTAACAATTCCAGCAATTATTAAAATATAAATTAAAGGACTCTGAAATTGCTCTAAAAATATTCTTAATCTTGATAAAGGTTTTTCTTCGGGAAGTAAATTTTTACCAAATTCTCTTTGGCGAGTTTTTGCTGCTTTTTCAGTTAATCCTCCTTTAAGATCAGTTCCTAATAGTTTAGCGATTTCTTCTGGATTTAAATTGTGCCAAAGTATTTGAGCCATCGAACTTTATTGAAAATTAAAGTGAAGATTAAGAAGAGAATGTAGTTCTCTTTGCCATTAATTTATTCTAACAAAAAAGAGGCTGATTAAAAGCCTCTTAAAAAAATTGTGCCGCCTATGGGATTCGAACCCATGAATCTCCTGGATGAGAACCAGGTGTCCTTGACCACTAGACGAAGGCGGCCTCAATTCTTATCATTTTCTTGGCTTTCTAATAAAAATTGGAAAAGTGTAATTAAAAAGGTATAGAAACCTCCTTTACTATTTTCCCCATTTTCATCTCTTTTGAACCATCAACTAAAATTAAATCCTCTTCTTTTATTTCATCCTGAAGGCGAATTTTGCCTTCTTCAATTGTATCGAATTGAAAAATTTTTTCAAGAGCCATTCCTTTAGTATAAGCTCCCTGGGCAATGAATTTTGCTCTTGACCCAAAAGTAAAAAGTAAATCAGCATTTTTAGCTACTCTTTCTCCGATTACTTCATGGGCTTCAACAGTATATTTTCCTACTCCTAAAACATCCCCCAAAACAGCAATTTTCCTTTCAGGACATTTTAATTTTCCTAAAATTTCTATTGCTTCTACCATTGAAAAAACAGAGGCTGATTCAGAATCGTCTAAAACCCGGGAGTTTTTAATTCCCTTAATTAACCTCATTTTCCCGGGTAGACTTTGATAATTTTTTAGGGCCTGGGATATTTCAACTAAATTTAAATCAAAGATTGCTCCAACTCCAGCCGCCGCTAAAGCTGAGTAGATTTGCTCTTTGCCAAAGAGTTTTTTCAGCCAAACTGGAACAATATTTCCCTTATAATTTATTTTAAAGTTTACTCCAGTATTTAATTTAATGTCACTAGCTTGAAAATCAGCCCCTTTCTGAAAACCAAAAGTTAAAGAATGGGCTCCACTATCAGTCTTTATCTCCCTTGCAGTTTCATCATCAAAATTTAAAATCAGGAAACCTTGAGCAGGTAAAATTTTTGCCAGTTTTCGAATTTCGATAGTTTTTTCTCTATCACCGGCAAAAAAATCCTTGTCAAAAGGAATATCACCAATATGAGTCACAACTAAAATTGGCAAAGAAGACTTTTTAACTAAAAATTCCAAATCGTTAATTTTTTGGAGTTCAGCTTCGACAATTAAAATTTCGTTTTTATCTTGCTTCAAAACTTCTCGAATAGCTTCGACAGCACAAGCTCGACCTTCACCAGCAACAATAACAACCTTGGGCCTTTTCAAAATAAATTTAATTTTATTAATCAGATTCATAGTCTGGGGGAATTTGATAATAGTTAATAATATATTTTATTAAATCGTGAGCTACTAAAGTGGTAGAAGCGCTAGAAGAAGCAGCTCTTGGATTATCAAGTTTTACCAGAATTAAAAATTTTGGGTCAAAAGCCGGGGCAAATCCAACAAAACTCTGCCAAGTTTTATCTGAATAACCTGATTTATTAATTCCTAAATTAGAAAAAGGAATATTAGAAGTGCCAGTTTTTCCAGCAATGTAGTAACCAGGGATTTTAGCCCGTTTAGCATAACCATTTTCCACTGAACTAACTAGCATTGCTGTCAATTGAGAGGCGGTTTTTGGGGAGATTACTCTGGGTTGAGTTTCAATTACTTCATCAGGGCTGGCAATAAGATAAGGTTTTACTAATTTCCCTCCATTGGCAATACAACTGATTGCCCTCACTATCTGAATAGGAGTCATTTCGATTCCCTGACCAAAAGAGGCAGTAGCAAAATTTATTTCATAACCATTTTTAAATTCTTTGTTCTCAGAATAAGTTTCTGGCAGGTCAATTCCCGTTGGTTCAAAAATCCCGAATTTGGTAAGGTAGTCTAAAAAGACTTTATGGGGAAGCTTTCTTTCCACAAATACTGCCCCGGTATTAATTGATTTTTCCAAAACTTCGGTCATTGTTTTTTCACCCCAGACTCTCAAATCATAATTGTAAATTGACCAACCTCCAATCTTTACTACTCCTTCATCAATATAAGTAGTTTGGGGAGTAATTTTTCCCTCCTCTAGGGCAATGGCGAAAGTGATTGGCTTAAAAATTGAACCTGGTTCAAAAAGTTTTTGAGTTGTTCCATTTTGAAAAATTTCTAAATCGCCATTCGTAGCATACTCAGTATATTGATTAGGATTGAAATTAGGAAAGTTAGCCAAGGCTAATATTTTTCCAGAGTTGGGCTCCATCACTATAATTTGACCGCTTTCAATATCTAAATTTTCTTTAGCTTCCTTTAATAGTTTTTCAGCCGTAAATTGAATATTGTAATCCAGAGTTAAAACAAGGTCAGAGCCCTTTCCCGAATCCTTCAAAGTTTCATCATAATATTCCTCTAAACCATACTGTCCTTTTCCTGTTGCCCCTAAAAAACCAATAATCTGGGAAGCTAAAGATTCTTGAGGATAATACCGACCCTGCTCAAAATCAAGATAAATGCCAGCCAAATTTAAATTTTCCAAAGCCGTTACTTCTTCCTCAGTTAGTTTCTTTTTTATTGGCGAATACAATGTATCTTTTTGAAGCTTTTCTGAAATAAAATTTTTATTGAGGTTAAGCACCCCAGCTAAAATTTCGGCAGTTTCCTCCGCTTCCGTAACTTTTGGAGGGGAAGCAAAAACTAATGGCCAATTTTTATTAATAGCCAAAGGCTCCTTATTTTTTAAAAAAATCTCTCCGCGTTCTATCTGAATTTCATTATTGTTTAAAGAAGCACCTAAACCCTGGGCTAAAGCCTTGTAAAAATCAGCCTGGATGACTTGGATAAAAAAAAGCTTGCTAAGAAGCACTGCTGAAAAAAGAATAACAAAGAAAAAAGTAAGATTTACCCTTAAATTTTTCATCGACTTGCTGCCACCGAGCTTTCCAAAATGTAAATATATTTTACCTGACTTACTTTTTCAAAATTTTGATTCTGAAGATAATTTTCAATATTGGTCAAAGAGTTAGCTTTTGAAAAATTAACCTCTAAGGTTTCATTCTCTCCCGAAAGTTGACTTAATTTTTTCTCACAACTTTGCCCAAGATATGTTCCGTTAGTCAGAGAATTAACCTGGAAAATATAAAAAACCAAAAGAGCCAATATTGAAATTAAGGTAATTGTCAAAAAGACTTTTTTCATATTTTTTGAGCTGCTCGCAGTTTAGCTGAGCGCGAACGAGGATTAATTTTAATCTCTTTTTTTTGAGGCCTGATTGGTTTTTTAGTTAATATTTTCAAGCTGATAGAGACCCGGTCTCTATAGAAGTTTTTAACGAGTCGGTCTTCTAAGGAGTGGAAAGAAATTACCACTAATCTTCCCCCTGGTTTTAAAATTTCGAGAGTTTGAGGTAAAACTTTCTCTAAATTATTTAATTCATCGTTGACGGTAATTCTTATAGCTTGAAAAGTACGGGTAGCAAAATGAATTTTTTGAGGTTGGTGTCTAGAAGGTACTGCTTTCCTAATAATTTCTACTAATTGAAATGTAGTTTTAATTGGTTCTGATTTCCTCGCTTTAATAATTTTCTCAGCAATCTTTTTGGCAAATCGCTCTTCCCCGTATTCTCTTAAAATTTTTTCAATTTCCGATTTTGACCAATAATTTACTATCTTTTCAGCCGTTAAGGGATTTTGAGAGCTGTATCTCATGTCTAAGGGTTCATTTTTTAAAAAGCTGAATCCCCTTTTACTTTCTTCTAAGTGCCAAGATGACATTCCCAGGTCAAACAATATTCCCGAAACTGCCAGAAACCTTTCTCTTTTAACAATCTCTTTTAAATTTACAAAATTATCACAAACAAGAACTAAATTACTTTTGACTTTAAGTCCCTGAATAAGCTCTTGACTCCAATCGATTCCTAATACTTTCCCATTCGGTAAGATTTGTTCGATGATGGCTAAGGTATGGCCTCCTTCACCAGTGGTTGCATCAATAAAATTCTGATTAGGTTTAGGATCTAGATATTTTAAAACTTCTTTTTGAAGAACTGGAATATGTACCATTAATTTCTAAACACCGAGTTCTTTTAATCTTTCCGCTATGTCTCCTACTGTTGTTTCAGTCTTTTTCTTATATCCCTGCCATTCTCTTTCATCCCAAATTTCTACTCGGTTATAAACGCCAGCGATTACCACTTTCTTTTTGAGAAGAGCGTAAGTTTTTAAATAATCAGGGATTAAAATCCTTCCCAAATTATCAAGATTAACTTCCATGGCTCCAGTTAACATCAACCTGGCAAATCCGCGGGCATCAGCTTGGGATAAAGGTAATTGGGCCAATTTTTTCGCTAAGCTCCCCCACTCCTTAGCTGGAAAAAGGAAAAGGCACTGGTCTAGCCCCCGAGTAATTACAGCTTTTTTTCCTAAAAGCGGCCGGAATTTAGCTGGAATTGCCAATCTTTTCTTTTCATCTATTGAATATGTATATTCTCCGATGAACATAGTGGTATTGTATACAATGTGGGTTATCCACAAAAACCTTTAGTTATTAACACTATTATCCACATTTCCCCACTTCACTTCCTTTATACTCCACTTCCTACCTCAGGTCAACCACTAAAACCCATCTTAAAAACATTAAAATACGATGAAATCAGTTTATTTTTGCACAGTTAATCCACAACCACTATAAAAATAAAAATAAAAAAGGAGTGAGACTAAAAATCTCACCCCCTCATCATGTGATCGCTTTAATTGCAATCTAGCCTAATTTGCCTACTTCTCCCCGAATATATGTTCGGTGGTTCTCGCTTTCTCTAATTTGTTGAGCCAGCTTCTCTTCAGTTACGAGCTCAACCTGGGGCAAATCTTCTGGGTAAACCTGGTGCAGCTGGTCAACTAAAGTTTTCTCTAACCCGAGATTCTCTATAGTTGACCACTTCCAATTCTGAACAAGGATTCTAACTGCTCCCCTTCCTCCTTGAGAAAAGGCGAAAAGAAGAGCTGCTAATGGAAGAGCATTATTCAGCAAGCAAACAAACTCTGCTTCGGTTACCGCATACTTATTGCCATTAACTGAAAGAGCAAGCCCACCATTCTCTCGGACTAATCTCAGTCCTTGGAGACCAGTAATACTGTCGTCAGCAAAAGCAGTGTTTCTCAAGGAATTGCCAGTCCTCCGGCAACTATCCTGGATTGATTCAACTTTACCAGCGCCACCAGCTATTTTTATTTCGCTAACCATTTGACGATAAGCCGGGATATTCATTAACTCCCCATTCTCCAGGAAAATTCCATCCATACGTTTAGCTACTTCTTGCATCTCCTTAGTGAGGATTGGCTTCCCGGTTTTCTCGTCTTTTTCCCAGTTTAACTTGGGCATTGTGGCTATCTCCTGATTAAGCCGATTAATCAACCGAATTTCGCTGGAGCCCAAGCTGTACTTATTGAAACTCATCCAAGTGCAATAGAGATTTTCTACTGGAATACCCGCCATTTTAGCTATAGGAACGACACAGACACTATAGGTTGTCGAAATAATAAAAACAGGCATTATCTTGCTGACATAGGCCAGTGTCTCTATGGCGCCAGGGATCATTCGTAGGTTTTTAACTGTATAATCCTCTGCTAGAGCATCGTTACATCCCCAAGTGATGAGTGAAGGAATCTCAAATAGTAGCGTGGTACCAGCACGATGGCCGGGTCGAGTCAGTTCTAGTAAGTCATCGTATTTGCTTTTTTTGTCAAAGTCACTTTCTCCAGCTTCCTTTCCGTCAGGATGAAACATACTTGCCAGTTCCTCGGCGATATCGTTGAAAAAGTGTACCCCTTCCCCGTCAGTATCCCATTGAACTTCATGGACCATTTTCTTACCTCCTTTCAGATGGTTAGGTCTCCGATTAGTCGGAGTTCCATCAGTTTTATTTAGATTCCGCTTCCGGCAGCTCGGCAATATCCTTCCGGTAGTGACAGCCTTCAAACTTAATCTGGGACACTCCTTTTGCATAAACCTTATCCCGGGCTTCCCTCATATCTTTACCGGTACCAGTGGCTACCACCGTTAGCGCCCTTCCTCCGCTAGTTAGAATCTCGCCTGGTTTCTGACCTAACTTAGTTCCAGCCTGGAAAACAAGGATGTCCTTGTCCAAAGCATCCAGGCCGAAGACTGAAAAGCCTGTTTCAGGACTATCAGGATACCCCCGGGAAGCCATTACCACTCCGACACAAGCCTCATCTGACCACTCGATCTCTATTTGGTCCAGAGTCCCATTAATGACAGCCAAGATAATATCTGCTAAATCTGTCTTTAAGAGTGGAAGCTGTACCTGAGTTTCTGGGTCACCAAATCTGGCATTGACCTCCAGAACTTCCGGCTCATCGGGGCTTTCTTTAGGGAAAATTAACCCGGCATAGATGGCACCTCTATAAAGACGACCTTCTTCCCTCATAGCTGTCAGGATTGGTATCAGGATTTTTGTCTGGATTTTTTCGATCCTCTTCGGGCCAAGAAATTCTGACGGACAGTAAGAACCCATACCTCCTGTATTGGCTCCTCGATCGCCATCAAAAACTCGCTTGTAGTCACAAGCTGGCGGCATTAGCCCAACGGTATAACCGTCAGTAAAACCAATCATGCTGGCTTCTCGGCCAAAACGACGCTTTTGCACCAATACTCGCTCGCCGGCTGACCCATGAATCTTTTTGTTCATATAGAGATTCAGGGTCTCTAGGGCCTGAGGAATGGTATCGCAGACAGTCACACCCTTACCTTTAGCCAAGCCATCAGCCTTGATTACTGGCGGCTCAGGCAATCTCTTCACAAAATCAACGGCTACTCCGAAGTCAGAGAAGTCAACTGCTGATGGGCAAGGTATGTTATACTTCTCCATTAGTTTATAGGCAAAGATCTTGCTTGCCTCAATCTGGGCTGCCTCCCTCGTTGGTCCGAAAATTGGAATGCCAGCCTCCCCGAAGCGGTTAACTATACCATCTGCTAGAGGATTTTCTGGGCCGACGACCACCAACTCAATTCCGTGCATCTGGCTAGCCTCAATCAAACCGCTAATGTTAGTGGGCTCAATGTCTAGGTTGATAGCAATGCCAGCTGTACCGGCGTTGCCTGGCGCACAAAAAACCTCCTTCACCTTGGGGCTTTGAGCAAGCTTCCAGAGTAGCGTATGCTCCCTTCCTCCTCCTCCTACAACTAATATCTTCATTTCTGTTTTCACCTCCTTTTCTGTTTATTTTTCTTTTCTGGTAATTCAATCCTAAAAAATTGTCAAAGAAGCTATATTTTTACCTCCCTAAAATAAATTAGGAGGTTATCCCTCCTTTTTATTATTTTAGCAAATTAAATAATAAACTCAAGATTTTACAATTAATTTAAATTCTTTTGGTTCAATTTCTACCTTATCTCCTCTTTTAAGCTCGTCTGACAAAAGAGCCGAAGCCAAAACATTTTCCACTTTGTCCTGGATAACTCTTCTCATTTCTCTGGCTCCAAAAACTGGACTATAACCTAATTCAACAATTTTTTCTTTAAGAGCTTTGGTAATGATAAATTCAATATCTTTTTCTTTAAGATTTTTCTTTAACTTCTGAAACATCAATTCAGCAATATCTAAAAGATTTTCTTTAGACAAGGGTCTAAAAACGATTACGGCGTCAAATCTGTTAATAAATTCTGGTCTAAAAATAGCTTTTTCAAAAAGATAATCCAAGAGTTTTTGTTTAACACCCGACCACTCAGCTTTCTCCCTTAAGGCTTCCAAAATTATCTTATAACCAGCATTGGAAGTAGCAATGATTATTGCGTTTTTAAAATCAACTTTTCTACCCAAGCCATCAGTTAAAAATCCTTCATCCAAAACCTGTAAAAATAAATTTAAAATATTAGGATGAGCTTTTTCAATTTCATCAAGCAAAATCAAAGAGAAAGGATTTTCCCTAACCTGAGTAGTTAATAATCCTTCTTCTCCCGGCGAACCAATCAGTCTAGGAATATCTCCAACATTTTGAAATTCAGACATATCCATTCTAATCATTCTGGCTTCTGAGCCAAAATATATCTCAGCTAGGGCTTTTGAGGTTTCAGTTTTACCCACTCCAGTTGGTCCCAAAAACAAAAAGCAACCCATTGGCCCTTTTCTGACTGTTACCTCGGCCCGGGCTCTTCTAAGAGCGGCAGATACTTCATTTACCGCTTCATCTTGATTAATAATTCTTTGATGAATTAAACTTTCTAAATTCAGCAAGACTTCCTTTTCTTTAATTTCTATTTCTCCCACTGGAATCTGAGTTTTTTCCGAAACAATTTTAGCGACATGCTCGGGCAAAACTATTTTATCTTTAGTTTGAGAAACATAAACCATCACTTCATTTAAGATACCTGCGGCTTTTTTAGGAAAAGGTAAGGCCGGAAGGTATCTTGCAGCTAAAGTAATTATTTCTCTTAAGGCAGGATAACTAACGAATTTTTTATATTTCCTTTCCCGGGCTAAGGCTAATCTTTCCAAAAACATCAAAGTCTCTCTTTCTGAAATTTCTGCAACCTCCACTTTCTCAAAAAGGTCTAAAATAGTTGGCTTCTGTTCAATGTATTTGTGGAGACCAGAATAGGTAGTAATGGCAATAATTCGAAATTTAGCTAGAGATAGATAGGAAGAGAGGATTCCTGAAATGTCAATTATCCCAGGTTGAATTTCACTTTTAACAAAGTTGTGAAAATTATTAATAGTCAAAATAACATTGCCAGCTGAGATTACTTCTTGAAAAATTTTATCTAAGGTGGCCTGGGCTTCCTCCCGACTCGGGGCTTGAGCCAAAAGAGCAGGAATATCTAAGGCGACCACCCTCTTGTAATTTATTCCTGGTAAACTTTGGCCTAAAAAGGATTTTGTCGCCAATCCCTGAACAACACTTTTTCTGCCTGTTCCCGGCTCCCCGACTAGCAAAACATTATTAATTTCCTGCCTAGCCAGAGTTCTTTCCATTGCTTCAATTTCTTTTTTGTGACCGATGATTTTTGGGAAACCTCGCTTTTTTATTACTTCTGATAAATCTATTGAAAACCGATCTAAGGTAACCGTGTAGCCAGCTGCCCATTCTTTAGCCAGAGAACCTTTTTTGATTAAATTTTTCCATTGCCAAAATTTTTTTCTTTCTCTAACTTCTTCTTCCAAATCTTCTTGCCACCAGGTCAAATTTTCGATGTCTCTGGCTTTAAGATTAGCCTCAATTAAAATTTTCTTAAAGACCGAATCGTGCTTAGCTAAAGCAGTTATCATATCCCCCACTCCAACTCTTTGATGCTTTTTTTTCTGGGCTATCTTTAAAGATTCAATAATAATCTCCTGTAGATGTTTGACATCTACAGTTTTAACTGGGGCTTTCTTTAAATAATTTTTTAGGATTTTCTTAATTTCTTTTAAGCTCAAAATAGCTCGGGAAAATATAAAATTCAGTTCAGAATTATCGCAAAGAAGCTTGTAAAAGAGACCGGTCAAATTATTTTTTGATTCCCAAACTGCTTTAGCCACTTCAAAACTCATAAATTCAGCTAAATTTACCGAAGCACATAAATCTTTATGTGCTCGGTTAAATTCTTCTAGTGTCATTTTGAGACGAGGTTTCTTTAGTTTTGAGTTAAAGAAAAGCAGTTTTAACCAAGAGCCAATAGCTAAAGTTAAAAGAATTATTGATAAGCCAAGTAATTTGGAATTTAAGTTTTGAGAAAAATTCTCACCTAAAAATCCATAAAGAAAAAATAGAAGAGTTAAAATAAATAAAACTAAAAATAATCTCTTTAATGCTCCGGCAAATCTAAGATATCTTCCCCATTTTACGGCCTGAAAAATTGCTGCTTTTTTTAAATCAAAGTAAAATTCTGAAGCCATGATAAATTCCAAAAATTAAAAGGATGGGTAACACTAACCATCCCAACAATACAATTACCCCAGCAAAAATTATGAAAATTTCGGCTAAAAGTCCAATAAAAATCAGAAAACTTCTTAGGATGGCTCCTAAAATTCGTGAAATTAAATTAGAAAAAAAGGCCTCAAGATATCTTTTAACATCAAAGCCCTTACCATGGAACCATTTATATCTTCGCCAGGGAGAGAAAAAAGTTTTAAGAAGTAAAAGGACAGAAAAATAATTTAAATTAAATAAAAGAAAATTTCTCCAGGCCTTTAAAATGTTTCCCGGCATTTCAAAAAACTGCCAAAAAACCCACTGAGAAAACATGTTTTGCTTTTTTACCACTTCAATCATAAGATTTTTATATTATTATATCACAGAAATAAAAAAGCCACACGCCGATTCGAAGCCGATTTGAACGGGTGTGGCTTCTAAGTTCTCTCTTCAAGCCTCCTTATAGATCGAGCTGCTGGGCCAGCCAGTCAGCCGAGTGGATTAAAGCAGGCGGTAATTTGGCTATCTGTTTGGCAATAGCCAAGGCTCCGTCAGCAAAATCACCTCTTTCCTTAACAGAATGCTTAACGGTTAGCCTCTCGCCGGTCGGGCTGATCATAGTAATTTCGTGATCGCCAACCACATCTAAGATCCTCGACCAAGTGAAAGGAATTCCGATACCAGCAACCTTTTGAGCCCTTTTATCTAGAGTAACCGCCGTACCTGAAGCCTTGGTAGGATCTTTCCGTTCATGGTGCATCTCGTGTCCTACAGCTTTCCAACCACTCGCTACCAACACCTTCAGCATTAAAGGTACGAAGACAAACATCGCATTCATCCCCAGGGTAGCGTTTGGAGCGAACATGACAAAGGTCTTTTCTGCTACCTCCTGAAGCATGTCCATGGCTTCGGGATCTTCTTCTATTCCCGTTGTACAAACCAGCCACGACGGCCTGGGCGTGACAGGATAAATATGGCCCACATGGTCACGTACAGCAGATTTAGTTGAAAACTCAACCACTACGTCTGCCTTACTCATAATCCTTTGGTCGCTGGTAACCGGAACACCTTGAAACTGACTGCCTATCAAGAGATGGGTTTCTGCTTCAAGGATTCCTACAACTTTAACTTCGGGGTCAGCCAAGGCTTTTTCCACAAACAGACTACCCGCCTTACCAAATCCACTAGCAACCAGCTTAATGATTTCAGTCATCTCAATCACCTCCTTTCCAATTTCTAAATTGAATCAGTTTGCCTAAGCTTAATTTACAATATTCTGACCCTCCTTTCTATTTGTTTAGAAAAACACTACCATGTCAAACCAAAAATGTCAAACATTTAAAAAAGCCGCATCCTTAATTAGAATGCGGCTACGTTCAACTATAGAACCTTCTTGTTCTTTTAGAATCACTTCGCTGCTGGTATTGGGATGTCAATATGATAGTCCTTGAGTATCGCCCTGATCACGGCTGCTGACTTCTCGTCGAGCTCGGTGAGGGGCAAACGAGGTTTTCCTACCCTAAATCCCACATAATTCAGGACGTACTTGACCGGCATGGGGTTGGAGACGACAAAGAGAGCGTTTATCAAAGGAAGCAGGCGATGATGAATGGCCGCTGCTTCGCTCATCTCGCCATTAACCAGCTTCTCAATCATCTCTTTGATCTGGTTGCCCACCAGATGGGAAGCCACGCTGACTGCCCCATAACCACCCATAGCCATAATCGAGAAGGTATCGCCGTCATTACCGCTATAGACCAGGAAATCCTTGCGGGTGCCATCGATGATTTTAGCAATTTGATCCAGATTGCCGCTGGCCTCTTTGATACCCACAATATTATCGATCTGGCTCAATTTGATCGCGGTATCTGGGGCCAGGTTGGTGAGGGTACGACTGGGCACATTGTAGAGGATACAGGGAAGCGATGTGCTTTTGGCAATCGCTGTAAAGTGTTTCTTGAGCCCTTGTTGAGTGGGCTTGCTATAATAAGGCACCACTAAAAGGATGGCATCAACGCCAACGCGCTCTGCTTCTCTGGTCATTTTTACGCTCTCCCGGGTACAGTTCCCTCCGGTACCGGCCATTACTGTTCCTCGCCCTCCTACCACTTCCTTCACTACTGCATACAGTTTAAGCTGTTCTTTATCGGTGAGCGTAGAGCGTTCCCCCGTTGTACCAGTAACCAGCAGTCCATCGCTCCCTGAATCCAGGAGCGCCAGGGAAAGTCGCTTCATCTGTTCATAGTCCACCTTTCCTTTCTCGTCAAAAGGGGTGACCATCGCTGTAAGTAGTCTACCTAAAAATTTCCCCATTGTTCTTTTCTCCTTTCGGTTCTGAATTTAGTTGCCCGGTTGATAATGTGCTAGCCCTTCATGATATACTACCTCCTTAGTTTGATAATGTTATTCTAAAACAAATCAAAAAAATGTCAATCATCAAATAAAAAACCGTGCCCTCTATTTGAAGACACGGCCTGGATCTTTGTTGCTGATCCTTGTCTATTATTGAAAGGCTACTTTCTCCTCTCCTTCCTTTCTTTGCCCAATGGTGCCTAAAACCCGACTATCTTTACAGGCTATTCTAATATCTCTAACTTGATCAGATGGGACAATTAACACCATGCCTATACCGAGATTGAAAATCCTTTGCATCTCTGACCAGGGAACTTTCTCAATTTCCTGAATCATCCTGAACACCGGTGGAATTGGCCAATTAAAGACAATCTGGGCATATAAACCTTCAGGTAAAAGACGAGCTATATTGTCAACCAGGCCGCCACCGGTAATGTGGGCAATTCCATGGATGTCAAGCTTCTGAGTCAAAGGATACACTTGAGAAAAGTAGCATTTATGGATTTTTAATAGCTCTTCCCCCAGAGTGCAGCCAAATTCTTCAATATATTTATTAATCCTCCAGCCGGCTATTCTAAAGAAAGCCTTACGGGCTAATGAATAGCCATTGGTGTGCAAGTCGTTCGAAGGGAGACCTAAAAGAACGTCTCCTTCTTTTATCTTCTTGCCATCAATGACTTTCTCTCGTTCTGCCAATCCAGCTATACACCCCACTAAATCATGCCGGCCCTTACGATAAGTCCCGGGCATCTCAGCAGTTTCGCCACCAATAATAGCACAGTTTACTTCCCGGCAAGCTTCAGCCTCCCCCTTAACGATCTCTTCCAGTATTTCGGGTCTCAATTTAAGTGAAGCCGCGTAATCCAGAAAAGTTAGAGGTTTAGCCCCCTGAGCTAAAATATCATTGACGCAGTGGTTAACTAAACATTTACCAATCGTGTCAAATTTATTCATCTTTTCTGCTACTTGGAGTTTAGTTCCCACGCCATCAATACTTTGGACCAAAACCGGGTCCCGGTATTCTTTCACTCGTTGGAGGCTGGTCAATCCGCCAAAAAGCCCTATGTCACTTACTGTATCCTGGGTGAAGGTAGACCTCACATGAGATTTAATCCTTTCCACCGCTTCTTGGGCAGCCTCAATATCGACCCCAGCTCTCTTGTAGGCATCTCCTTGAGTCATTCTTATCCTCCTTTCAAACTCTCCAAGGTTTCTTCAGAGGGTTTGTTTGGAATGGTGGCTACCAACTGGCCGTTGTGTTCAAATAACTCCATACTGCCGTCGTTAATCTCGCCGATTACGGCTGCTATCCCATTTTTGGATTGGATAGCTCCCATTGTTTCATCAACGTCTTCAGGAGAAACTTGAAGAACCATCCTGGCTTGGGTTTCGCAAATGAGAATTTCCTCAGGTGTAAGTCCTTCGACTTTAATTGGAACTGTCGACAAATTGACTCTTGCCCCAAATCCTCCATATCTGGCTGATTCGCAAACCGCCGCCCCAATACCAGCTGCTCCCAGATCAGAGCAGGCATGAATTTTACCTGTCTGGAAAGCGGCTAAAGTAGCTTCCATGGTTGTTCTCTCTTCTGCAAAAAGGGCTTCAGCTGGTCGCATTTCCTCAACGAGCCCGGCTCTAAACAGAGTGTCATTGCCGTCGTTACCGGTTTCACCAATGAGAATGATTTTATCTCCAGCGACTTCGGCCGGTTTAGTAAGAGGTTTCCCAGCAACCAGCTTGCCGATTACTGATACTACTACGGCTGGCACTATATCGCTAAAAGATGTGGAAAGGCCTCCGCCAATAATGAAGATATCCATAGTCTGACACATGTCTTTTATTCCTTGAACCATCAGATTAAGTCTTTCTTGGCTGGTCATTACTTCACATTTTCCACAAGTACATTTACCAGTGAAGCCGCAAGGACCCACCAGCACTTCTTGGTTTAGAGGTCGGGTTCCAATAAAATCTAGTAGAAACATCGGTCTAGCTCCCATAGCAGTAATGTCTCGCATAGCCCCGCCAGCGCCGGTAGCCGCGGCATCATAAGGCCGAGGTACGCAAGGAGAACAATGACTCTCTTGTTTAGCTACAAAATACCCCTCAATACCCGGCATTTGAAAGACAGCAGCATCATCTCCTGGCCCAATAACTAAGGCTCCGGGCCACATTTGACTAACTTTCTGATTTAACTTTTCGATCTCTTCAAAATCGACCGCTCGGTCAATGTTGTGGTGTAGATGAATAAACAATGCATGTATTAACGCCTTTTCTATTCGGTTCATTCTTCACCTCTCTTTTAAGATTTTTTAGGTCAACTCTTTCAATCCTTATTCACTTTTCAAAAAAACATATTTTCCCTCCTAATAAAAAATTCTACCCTAAAGGTAGTGTTTTTATTTTAGAATAAATCAGAGAAATGTCAAATTTCTCTTATCCGGCGAGAATATTGGTAACCTGCCAGAAAACAACAGCACAAATAATTAAGACAAGTAAGATGTCTAAAAACAGAGTCATAATAGATATCCTTACTTCTTTATCAATTTAATTCCTAAATTGGAGATTTGGGCTCCACCGAAAATTAAAATGCCAGCCAACATTGCCCAAACACCCAAATTGAGCATTTTTGGTATGGTGTCAGCCGGAATTAATCCTTTCAATTGTTCTCCAATCATCTTTTCCATTTGGGCTTGTAAATCCTCAGCCCCCTCTTTTTGGGTCAAAGCTTCCCCTTCCCCCATTTCAAAAATCTCTGGTATAACCGCTCCCCCGGTAAAAATATTGTAAGAAGAGTATAAAGTCCAAAATATGATCAGGACTCCGGCTAGTAATAAAACCCAGCCCAAAATTTTTGTAGCCATATCATTAAATTATATCAAGCTTCAATGAATTTTCAATTAATTTTTCTAATTCTTCCAGGGTATCTTCTGGGATAATTGGTCTCTCCCCTGCTGGAGTTCTACCCGGATAGCGCCAAGCACTAATAATCTTGATTCCTTTTGGTTTTTTTAATAGCAAATACATTACCCAGGCTTCGGTTGGATGCTTTTTGGTTCCGGTAATTTCCATGGAAGCTGTGGTTCCTGGAGCTATTCCTTCTTCGGTTCGATCAGGATGTCGTAAAATTCTCAATACCCTCTTTTCTGAAAACTGATATTGTTTCATTTTCGCTTTAGAATGCTTAGTCCAAGAAATTCTTTCTGAGTCTTTTGGCAATTTCAAAAGCATCTTCTTTAGCCCGAATTTATTCACTTCCTTTGATTTTTTTCAAGAGCCCGAGCATTTCAGCCGGAAACAAAATAGTGGTATTGGGTTCTTTGGCTGCTTCTGATAAAGTCTCTAGATATCTCAAAGTAATTGGGTCAGCCCCTAAAATTTCACCGGCCTCTTTTAGTTTGGTAGCAGCCTGATATTCACCTTCAGCTAAAATGACTTTTGCCCTTCTCATTCTTTCAGCCTCAGCCTGCTTGGCAATAGCCCTTTGCATATTCTCAGGAATTTCTACGTGCTTTACTTCCACTGCCGTCACTTTTATTCCCCAGGGATCAGTAGCCCGGTCAATGATTTCATGTAACTTCTGATTAATCTTTTCTCGTTCAGCTAAAAGTTCATCTAAACTTGAAGCCCCAACCACTCCTCGCAAGGAAGTCTGAGAGTTTTGAGAAGTAGCCATCATATAATTTTCCACTTCGATTGTTGCTTTTTGAGGATCAGAAATCTTAAAATACAAAACTGCATCAACTGTTACCGGAATATTATCTTTGGTAATCACCTCTTGAGCTGGAACGTCCAAAGTAACCACTCGCAGGTCTAATTTAACCATTTTGTCAATAAAGGGAATAATTAGAAAAAGCCCTGGACCTTTAATTCCAACGAATCTTCCCAGTCTAAAAATTACTCCTCTTTCATACTCCCGGGTAATCTTCACCGCCATCGGCAAGAGTATCAAGACTACAATTATCACCCAAAAATTAGAAAATAAATTTGCTAACATATTTTTATTTTTTATTTTTAATCATCTCCTCGACTTTTAATTGATTTCGTAAGTAATGGTTACGGTCACCTCTATTTTGTTCTCACCGATTTCTATTTGAGGTATTGCTTCTTCACCAGCATCGGGAACGGCTACCTTTTCTAAACCATAGTAACGCGGCACAACACTGCTTTCACTAAAATTGCTAATTCTGACTAAATTAACCCCCAATTGAGAAGCTAATTCTTTGGCTTTAGTTTTGGCTTTTTCAATCGCCTGTTCTCTGGCTTGTTTTTTAAGCTCGTCTTCTTTATCAATGGTAAATTGTAAGTCTCCCACTTGATTGGCACCAGTCTCGGTTGCTCCTTCAATAATCACTCCTATTTTCTCCAAATCTCTGATTTTTACTTCCAAGGATTGCCGTATCTCGTAACCAACCAATACTCTTTCCCCTTGGGGTTGAGGAGGAATTTCAGTTCTTTCCTCACGCCACTCGTAGCGAGGATAGATATTAAAACTGGTAGTTTTTAAATCCTTGTCTTCTACACCTTGGCCTTTAACTAAATCAATTACCGCATTCATCTTTTCTGTATTTTTGCTCATTGCTTCGGCAACCGTCTTTTCTTCGGTTATTACCGAAAAAGTGATTAGAGCTAAATCGGGTTTGGCATAAATCTCACCAGTATCAGAAACAGTAAGGGTATTTTCCGTTTCTTGAATTTTATTTTTAATATCAATATTCACCCAAACCGTAAGAGAAACTAAAAAGACAATGGCCACAATTATGAGAGCAGTAATTATATTTTTCTTCATCTTATTTTAATTATTATTTTTTATCGACCTTTAAGATAATTTCCTTTATTATTGAATCCTCCGAGATTCTCGTTCCGCCGCCACTCAAAATAAGAATAAACCACTGGAATAAAAGCGGTCAACAAAATAGCAGTGATAAAAATTGATAAAAAATATTTAGGAAATGAAAGACTAATTAGAGCAATTACTCCACCAGCAATAAAACATTTCCCACCAAATTGATGAGTTTTATCCCAAACCTCCTCCGAATGAATAGTCCAGGGAGTTCGAATACCAACAAAATAATTCTTTTTAACTTTTGGTAAAAATAGACCAATAACAACAAACAAAATCGAAAAAGCCGGGATGATGAAAAAGTTGATATTTAATTTAGTACCCAGGGCGGCCCAGAGAGTGTAAAAATAAAGTGAAACAAAAAAGATTACAAAAACTGTCCGAAACCAAAAATAAGGAAGGGCAAATTTGGGATAATTTCTCCTTAAGGGATCAATTAAGGGAATAAAAGTAATCAAAAGATAGATTGCCAAAGTAATACTGGGGAAAAAGAAAACAGCAAAATTTTTACTAGACCAGGCATCTACCTCACCCTGGGCATTCCAATGAGTTGGCATCATCTCTGGCAAATTAGAATACAAAAGACCTCCCACTATAAAGGCAAGGACAATTAAAGCAATCGGCAAAACCTCTTTTTTAGTAATAATTTTCATCATTCAATTAGGGGCCTAATTCTCCAGCAATTTTTTGCTTTGTTTTAATAAATCAAATCCTTCGCCTCTGGTCATCTTTATTCCTTTTGCTTAAAATTCTTTTCCAATCTTTATAACTAAAAATACCTTGAATAACCCAACCCCCTATAAACCCATAAAAAAAATGAAAATGGAACAAATTAAAAAAGAAAGCAAAAACCAGAACCCCTAAGCTTAACAACCAATGATGCAAATGGAGTTTGTAATTACCAATCTGAAAAGCAAGAGATTTTATTCTCCCCTGTTGGCCAGCTTGTTTCCCGGCTAAAAATCTGGCTGTAAAATACCCCGAAATTATCCCTAAACCCAACTGTAAAGATATCAAAGTTAAGGCTATGGTTAGACCAATTCCTTTTTTA
>CAZWEN010000003.1:0-26957 GCA_964632775.1 uncultured Candidatus Saccharibacteria bacterium
CTTTTTCTCAGGCTGGAACTGTTGAATCGGCAACTGTGATTACCGATAAAATGTCTGGCCGTTCAAAGGGATTTGGTTTTGTTGAAATGTCTTCCGAAGAGGAAGCCAAAAAAGCCATTGAAATGTTCAATGGCAAAGAGATTGACGGAAAAAATGTTACGGTAAACGAAGCCAAGCCTTTAGAGTCTCGTCCTCGAGGAGGCGGGTTTAACCGCGAAAATCGAGGGTTCGGCGGAAACCGAAGAGATCGCTGGTAAGAAAGTTGAAAAAATCCTCTTATGGGGATTTTTTCATTTCTGCTTGAGATTTCCCATAGCTAATTTTAGATATTGTTGACTGTTGTTATAGTTTTTAAAACAGCCCCGACCGAGAGGCGTTATTTGGATCCTGGACAACAGCCAGAATTTCCCTTAAAATATCTTAAAGTCCTTGGTTCAAGGCCGAGGATGTCAGCTAAACTAAAACAAAGGTCTAAATTAATTTAATTAACATAAAAACTATGCCCGAACAACCACAACAAATTAAAATTAAGGCAAAAGACGAGGAGTTAAAGGGAACTTATTCCAACTTAATGCAGGTTTTGCATACTAAAGAGGAATTTGTTTTAGATTTTTTTCTAGTCTCGCCTCCAGAAGGAATTTTGGCTTCCAGAGTAATTATGAGCCCTGGTCATTTGAAAAGAATGATTAAAGCTTTGGAAGAAAATCTTTCAAAATATGAAGAGAAATTTGGCAAGATTGAAATAGCTCGAGTTCCTGAAGCCCCTCTTGGATTCAAAGTTGACGAAAAGTAAAATTGACAAGAAAGTTTTAAATTCTTAAACTAAATTAATGGCTAAAAAACTTAAAAAGGTAATTAAGCTGCCTTTACCAAAAGCTGAAACTAAAACAATTAAAAAAACTAAGATTAGGGTGATTGGAATTGGTGGGGGAGCAGGTAATATTGTTTCGGAAATTGCTTCTAAGGTAAAGAAAGCCAGTTTTGTTGTCGCTAATACCGACCTCCAAGCTTTAAGGTCAGCTAGTAGGAAGGCTCAACGTTTTCAGTTTGGCAAAGAATTAACCCAAGGATTAGGAACTGGAATGAGTGTTGAGTTGGGAGAAATGGCAGCTCAAAATGAAAAAGAGAAAATTAAAAAAATCTTAGAAGACCAAGACCTTCTTATTATTGTGGCTTGTTTGGGAGGAGGAACAGCTTCAGGAGCTGCCCCTATTTTTGCTAAAGTTTCCAAAAACTTGGGAAATCTCACTCTGGGGATTTTCACTTTGCCTTTTAAGTTTGAAGGAGAAAAGAAAATGGAGATTGCCAGATCCTCTTTAGAAAAATTAAAACCCAGACTAAACGCCCTTTCAGTTATTCCTAACGAAAGAATTTTCCAAATTATTGATAAAAAAACTCCTTTAAAAATAGCCCTTTCAGCCATAAATAAAAGTTTAGCTGAGAGTTTAGAGGGTTTAATCGAGACCATTTATCAGCCAGGTTTGATTAATATTGACTTCGCCGATTTAAAAGCAACTCTTGAAGGCCAGGGGAGGTTGGCCTATTTAAATACAGTTAAAGTTCAGAAAAAGGGCGATTCAGTCCAGGAAGTAATCGAAAAAGTTCTTAATAATCCTTTATATCCTTATAGTATTCGGGGGGCTAAAGGAGTTCTATTAAATATTGCTGGGGAGCGAGATTTGGAATTGTCAGAAGTTAATCAAATTTCAAAGACCATTTCTGCGCTAGTAAATAAAGAAGCAAAAATTATTTTTGGGATTTCTCAAAACAAAAAATATTCTGGCATCATTAAAACTACTTTATTAGCCACTGGCCTCTCAACAAAGATTTTTCCTGGCAAACCTAAAAAAAGGAAACCAAAAAGGAGACCAAAGAAGAAGAAAATTGAAAAAGCTCCTTTACCAGAAAAAAAACCTCAGCCTTCTAAGCCCAGAATTAGGAAAATTAAAAAGGTAAAGAAAGCTAAATCAAAAAGAGTAAAAATAAAAATTCAAAAAGAATCAAAGGAAAAAGGAATTTCTCAACCTGAGGTTGAAGAAAAGAAAGCAGATGAAAAAGTTAGGCTACAACCCGAGGCCCCGTCCTTAGGGGGGTCGGAGTCCCATCTCCCTGCAATGAAAGAAATACATAGAAAGAATGCTCTTCAAATAAAAAAAGAGGCTGAGGAGGCCGAACAAGATTTGTTAGAGAAAGAAAAACTTTGGGAGACCCCGGCTTTTCTTCGCCGGCAAGACAAAGACTACAACCCACCCTCCACCCTTTAACACATCCAACCCGCCCTAAAGAGGTTCGATTATTGTCCCTCTAAATTTTTTATTCGATAACAATCTCTCAAAATTTTTAAGATCCGTTCCTCTAATAATGACGGCCCGGATTTTTAATTTTTGAGCTTCTTTGGCTGCAATTGGGTCAATTGGGCAGGGAAGTCCGGGAATCCATTTTGAACCTACTAATTTTCGATAATCTTTCCAGGAGATTTTTTTAATTGCCCTAGCATTTTTGTATTTCAAAAGGTCTTTAGTGTAGACAAAAGGAATGTTTCCCGCATCAATAATTTGTTTTACTTTAAATCTTTTGGCTAAAAGTATAGCGTCATAGTCAGTTGAAAAGCCCGGTTTCCACCCAGAAGCAATAATAATCGATTTTTTTAAAAATTCTTTTTTAAATTTTTTAAAAGGATTATCTAAAACAACTAGCAAAGCCTCTCGTTTAAAAATTGTCCTTAACAGATGGGCATTTAATCTGGTAGCATGAATTCCAATCCAGTCCTGGTCTTCATAAGAAACCTTGATAATTTTGGCCGCTGCTTTTTGATAGGCACGACAAACTTTTCCTCCTCCCGTTACAATAATGAAACGGTAGCCCCTTTTAGCAAATTTTAAAATTAGGTGTCTGAAATTTTTTAGAAATCTAACATTTATTTTCCCAGCTGAAGGAACAATTATTGATCCTCCCAAAGCAATAATGATTGTTTTTGAATTGCCCATATACCAACCTCTATTCTAACACAAAAAGCTTTGTGCTAGAATAAGGTAAAGCTCAAAATTATGATTGAAGTCACCAAAAATATTTTAAAAAATATTTATAAAGAAAGGCCGGTTGATGTCAGAAAATATGATTTTGGATTATTGTTAGTGATTGGTGGTTCAGAATTTTACTCGGGTTCACCAGCTTTATCAACTCTGGCTGCTTTCAAATCAGGAGTAGATATGGTAAGAATTATTGCTCCCAAAAGAGCCGCTGACATTATCGCTTCTTTTTCTCCCAATTTAGCCGCTTACCCTTTGGAAGGAAAATGGTTAACAAAAAAACATTTAGCAACCTTAATTTCGATGACCGAGTTAGCTAAAACAGTAGCCAGGGGAAATGCCGCTGTGGTAATTGGCGGGGGATTGGGCCGTTCAGAAGAAACCCAGGAAGCTGTTTTAGAATATCTTTCTCAGATTTCCCTGCCCGTAGTCATTGACGCCGATGCTATTCATGCTGTCGGAAAAAAACCGGAAGCGGTTTCCGGAAAACCTTTTTTAATTACTCCACATACCTATGAATTTTTTGTCTTAACCAAAAAAGAAATTTATCAGTTACCAGAAGAAGAAAAGATAAAAATGGTTCAGGAAGAGGCATCTCGATTGCAAACCACTATTTTACTCAAAGGAAAAATAGATATAATTTCTGATGGAAAAGAAGTGGCTTTGAATAAAGCAGGTTCTCCCTATATGACTGTTGGTGGTTGCGGGGATACTTTAGCTGGAATTTGTGGGGCCTTAATGGCTAGAAACATCAATCCATTTGAAGCTGCTCAGGCTGCTGCTTTCATTAACGGGAAAGCTGGAGAAATGGTGGCTCAAAGAAAAAAAGAAGGATTGATGGCGACTGAACTAATTGAAGCCATTCCCGAAGTTTTACACTAAATTATGGATAAAGCTTATGACCTCATTATTGTTGGTGGGGGACCAGCCGGGGTTACAGCTGGTATTTATGCTGCTAGACAAAAACTAAATACCCTTTTAATTACCAAAAGTTTTGGAGGGCAAGTGGCGAGAAAAGCAGTGGCTATTGAAAATTACCCCGGCTTTGAGGAAATTTCCGGAATGGAGTTAATTCAGAAATTTGAGAAGCATTTGAGGAAACATAAAATTGAGATTGAAAGAGATTCAATAACCAAGATGAAAAAAATTGGCAAAAATTTTTTTGTTTCGACTAAAAGTAAAAATCAATTTCAAGCCAGAGCAGTTATCATTACTTCTGGAGCTGACCCTCGACCTTTGGAAGTTCCCGGAGAAAAAAAATTTATCGGACGGGGTGTAAGTTACTGTTCAATATGCGATGGCCCCTTATTTTCGAATAAAATTGTAGCCGTGATTGGTGGAGGTAATGCCGGATTCGAAACAGCCATATTTTTAAGTAAATTTGCTAAAAAAATTTATATTTTAGAATATGCTCCAAAAGTAGGAGCAGATGAGACCAATCAGGAAAGAGTTAAAAAAACAAGGAAAACCGAAGTAATAACTTCAGCCGCCTTAAAACAAATTAAAGGTAAGGAATTTGTTGATTCAATAATTTATCAAAATAGAAAAACAAAAAAACTTAATATCTTAAAAGTAGAAGGAGTTTTTGTTGAAATTGGTTCTCAACCAGCAACTTCTTTTGTCAAAGGTTTGGTTGATTTTAATGAAAAAGACGAAATTAAAATTAATCCTAAGAATAATCAAACAAAAACTTCAGGTCTTTTTGCTGCTGGCGATGTCACTGATCTAAAGGAAAAACAAATTGTAATTGCCGCTGGGGAAGGGGCAAAAGCCGCTTTATCTATCTATAATTATCTTAAAAATCTTCAATAAATTATGGCTTACTCTTTTACCGGAATTGCTTATCTAACTTTACTTTTTGCTTTAGGATATTTAGTCTATCGTTTTTTCCAGTATTGGAAAAAAGAAAAAGACGCTATTTCAAAACAGGTGCTTTGTTTTGTTATTCTTTTTGGACTTTTTATTCTAAGCAATACAATTGGGGGATTATTTTTTGCTAATAATCCTTCCTTTTTAGTAAAAATAATAAAAATCAATTCCTTTATTCAGGCTTTTATTCTTGCTGTAATTGCTTATCATATTATTTATCTTAAATTTCCTAAAATTTCTCCATGGTTTGGATTTACTCCAATTCTTATTTTAGGGTTAATTGCAGCAATTTCTACTGTCATTACTCCATATAATCCCTTTCTTGAACCAAGTGGGGCTATTAATTGGGGATTTCCATCTAGCCCCTTTGTTATTTGGATGTCTGTTCTGAGATTCTTCCTGTTCGCTGTTACTTTCATTCCCCTAATTATTATTTTTCTTTCCCAATTTAAAATTTCAGAAGACCCTTATCTTAAAAGAAAAGCTTTGGGAATGAGCCTACTCTGTTTATTTGTACTAGTAGCTGCTTCATTTGATTTTTTGTTTATTTCCATCTTTAAATTAGGAGCTATCTGGAGAGATATAGCTTTCATTGTTTGTAGCGCTACCCTTTTAATCACTCTTATTTTAACCTTACCCCCTTCGTCATCTAAATTATGAATAAAAATTCTAAAATTAAAGCAGTTAAAGCCAGGGAAATTCTAAATTCCAGGGGAATTCCTACGATAGAGGTTGATTTAATTACTAATCAGGGATTATTTCGGGCTTCGGTTCCTTCCGGGGTTTCCAAAGGGAAATATGAAGCAGTAGAGAAAAAAGCAAAAATCGCAGTAAATAATGTTAATAAGATTTTTGGGCCAAAATTAAAGGGAAAAGACGTTACCTGTCAAAAAGAAATAGATAATTTAATGATTAAATTAGATGGGACAAAGAACAAATCAAAACTAGGGGCGAATGCCATTTTGGCAGCATCAATGGCGGTTTGTCGGGCCGGGGCGGCAGTAAGCAAAACAGCTTTATGGAAATGGATTTCAGAAATTGCCAGGACAAAAGCCGTTCTTCCTGCTCCTTGCATTTTATTTATGGAAGGAGGGCTACATGGCAGAGACGATTTGGACATTCAGGAGTTTATGATAGTGTCTCAGACCAGCTCTTTTAAAGAAAAACTCAGACTTGGAACTGAAATCTATCATATCTTGGGAGCGACTTTAACTAAAAAATACGGAAAGGCAGCCACTAATGTAGGTATCGAAGGAGGTTTTACACCGCCTTTGAAGAAGACAAGAGAAGCTTTGGATTTGATAATGGATTCATCTAAAAAGGCAGGATGCAGAAATAAAATAAAAATCATTCTTGATGTTGCTGCTACCTCTTTTTTCCAAAATGGAAAATATCGCTTTGAAAAAGGAATCTTAAACAGAAAAGAGCTCTTAGCTTTTTATTCGGAACTTTGTCAAAGGTATCCAATAATAGCCATTGAAGATCCCTTTGCTGAGGTTGATCTGGAGGGTTTCCAAAAAATTACAGAAAAACTTGGCAGAAAAATTACCATTATTGGCGACGACTTTTTGGTAACCAATATTCAAAGAATAAAAGAGGCGATAAATAAAAAAGCCTGCAACGGATTAGTTTTGAAACCCAACCAAATTGGGACAGTTTCAGAAACAATTGAAGCTGCAAAATACGCCCTTAAAAACAAATGGAAAGTTTTTGTTAAACACCGAGGAGGAGATACTTGTGATGATTTTATTGCTGATTTAGCGGTAGGGTTAGGAGCTGATGGAATCATGGCTGGCGCCCCAGCTCGGGGGGAGAGGGTAGCTAAGTATAATAGGTTATTAAGAATTGAAGAAGAGTTAAAATAAAAAAATGGCTAAATTAATTTTGTTGAGACATCTTAAATCCCAGTGGAATTTAGAAAACAGATTTTCTGGCTGGGTTGATGTGCCTTTGGCAAAAGAAGGGATAAAGACGGCAAAATTAACCTCAAAAAAAATATTTAAAAACAAAATTGATAAAATTTACTCCTCGCCATTGCTCAGAAATCAAAATACCGTTATAAGAATTTTAGATTACGTTAAGAGGAAATACCCTATTTTTATCTGGCTAGATGAAGGCAGAATGAAAAGGTGGGGTAATTTTAAAGAGCTGCACAAGAATTATTACCCTGTATATATCTCAGAAGACCTAAATGAAAGATATTACGGAAGTTTGCAGGGTCGGTATAAACCAGCTGTTATAAAAAAATATGGCGCCGAGAAAGCTCATTTGTGGAGGCGGGCTTTTAACTATGACCCTCCAGGCGGAGGAGAAGGCTTAGATGAGGTCTATAGGCGGGCAATTCCCTTTTTTAGGAAATATATCAAAAGAGACTTAAGAGAGAAAAAAAATGTTTTAATTGTTGCCAGTCATAATGCCCTGCGGGCGTTAATAAAACACATTGAAAAAATATCTGATAAAGATATTATCAACCTTGAAGTGCCCTTTGCCGGTATCGTAGAGTACGAGTTTGATAAGTCGTTAAAACTAAAAAGTAAAAAAATACTCTAAAAAGGAAAATAGAAGACTTCTTTCAATTAGAATTGATGCCCAAAATTCTTAACTTGATAAAAAATTGACAGGGACATTTGTATTGGTTACAATAAAACCGACAAATATTGTCGGTTTTAATGTTCAAAATTTCTACTAAATCTCAATATGGTCTACGGGCAATGGTTTATTTAGCTCGCTTCCAAGATAAAATCTGTCCCTTAAGAGTAATTTCAAAAAAAGAAGGGATATCTTTTGATTATTTAGAAAAAATAATCTCCAAATTAGAAAAGGCAGACCTTATTAAATCAAAAAAGGGAGCCCAAGGAGGATATTCTCTCAGGAGGGAACCCTCGAAAATTAAAATCGGAGAAATAATTAGAACTTTGGAAGGGAATACGGGTTTAGTAAAATGTATAGCCACAGGCAGAGAAAGGAAATATCATTGTCCAAGGGAAAGAAAGTGTTTAACCAAAAATTTTTGGAAAAAAATCCAAGATTCTCTAAATTCTGCTTTAGATTCAATAACCTTAGCTGATTTAGTGAAAAATCAATGAAAAATATTTTATTGAAAACAGAGAAACTAAGAGTTGAAGGCAATGGAAAAGAAATATTAAAAGGGGTAAATCTCCAGATAAAAAGAGGAGAAATCCAAGCTCTTTTAGGTCCCAACGCTTCGGGAAAGAGCACTTTGGCTCAAGTTATTTTGGGGAATCCAAAATATAAAATCAAAAAAGGCAAAATTATTTTCCAAGGAAAAGATATTACCAAATTTACTTCGGAAAAAAGAGTAAAGCTAGGAATTGCCTTGACTTGGCAATCGCCCCCGGTCATAAAAGGAGTAAAATTATCTCAACTTTTGGAAAGGATTTCTTTTAAAAAAGATTTTCAACCCGAGGAGGGAAAAAAGCTTTTAGAAAGAGAGGTAAACGTAGATTTTTCTGGAGGAGAAAAGAAAATTTCAGAACTATTACAAATTTTATCTTTAAATCCTAAATTAGTAATTTTTGATGAAATAGACTCTGGTTTAGATATTAAGAAAATAGAAAGAGTCGCAAAGATTATCAAAAAAGAGTTTTTAGGGAAGAAGATAAAGATTGCAGCGTTATTTATCACTCATTCGGGGGATATTTTAAAATTTTTTAAACCCAAAACCACCAATGTTATGGTGAGAGGAAAAATTATTTGTAAAGGAAAAGATTACAAAAAAGTTTTAAGGGTGATTAAAAAATATGGCTACGAAAAATGTAAAAAATGCCAATTATTGGCAGTTTGACCATAAGGTAAAAACCATTTTTGAAGTAAAAGGAGTTACTATTTTGCCTAGCCCTCAGGCTTGGGAAAAATTTAATTGGACAAGGAAATGGTTTAAGAAAAAACCAAAAGAAGGATACTTTATTTGGATAAAAAAAACAGTGGGTTTTCCTTTAGTAACTTGTATAACCATAGCTTCTCCTAAAATTTCCCAAAACTTAACCAATCTTTTAGTTCTTGAGAAAAACATTAAAGCTAAAGCCAATGTTTTATGTAATGCGGCAAAAAGCAATTTATGTAGTAGTCATAGAGCACAAGGTAAGCTCATTCTTAAAGAGGGGGCTTTTTTAGAATATAATCATTTTCATAAATGGGGAGAAAAAGATTTTGTCGAGCCAAATTACGAATTTACTTTAGAAAAAGATTCTAAACTAATTTATAATTATCAAAATTTATTGCCTCCTAAAAATCTCCGTTTAATTACTACTCTTCATAATAAAGAAAATTCTTCTGCTCAAGTAAATTTTGTTATTAATGGTCTAAATTCAAAAGCAGAACTAAGAGAATCAATTTTTCTTGAGGGAAAAAATTCGCAAGGAATTTTAAAACTGAGATTAGTAGGTAAAAAGAAAAGTCAAATTGAAGCTAAAAGTACAATTGTAGCTAAGGGCAATCAAAGTAGAGGACACTTGGATTGCCGGGGGTTATTAGTTGATAAAAATTCAAAAATTTCTTTAATACCTGAGCTAATTTGCCAGAATAAACTGGCTCAAATTACCCACGAGGCCTCAATTGGAAAGATTGCCGAAGAGGAATTGAATTATTTACGAATGAGGGGTTTAAGTGAAAATGAGGCGATAGATTTGGTTGTTAGCGGGTTTTTAAAATCATGAAAAAAGTAATCTGCGCTATGTCAGGAGGTATAGATAGTTCGGTGGCAGCAGCTCTTTTAAAAAGGGCTGGAGTCGATGAACTTCGTTCATCTTCACGCTTCGCTAACGCTCGCGTTTTTGAAGTGGTTGGGGTTTTTCTAAGATTAGTTGATTCACCCCGTTTTAAAGAAGGGAGAAAAGTAGCTAGAAAAGTGGCTAAAAATTTAAAAATTCCCTTTTTAGTTTTAGATTTGAGGAAAGAATTTCAGAAAAGAATCATTAATGAATTTCTTAAAGAATATAGGGCGGGAAGAACTCCCAATCCTTGTGTAATTTGTAACCGAGAAATAAAATTTAACTTTTTATTTAAAAAGGCCCGGAAACTAAACGCTAATTATATTGCTACCGGACACTATGCCCAGCTAAAACAAGGGAAATTACTGAGAGGGAAGGACAAAGAAAAAGATCAAAGTTATTTTCTTTGGCAGCTTAACCAAAAACAGTTAAAGCATATTTTATTTCCAATTGGAAATTATACTAAAACTCAAGTTAGAAATTTGGCTAAGAAATTTAAATTACCAGTTTTTAAAATTCCAGAATCTCAAGAGATTTGTTTTATCCAGACAACAATTAATGATTTTTTAGCTCGACACATTAAACAAAAATCAGGCAGAATAGTTGATACTAAAGGAAAAATATTAGGATACCACCAAGGATTGACTTTTTACACTATTGGCCAAAGGAAAGGGATAAAGCTTCCTGGCGGTCCTTTTTATGTTTTAGATAAAAACTTAAAAAAGAATGTTTTAATTGTTACCAGAAATGAAAAAGATTTATTTAAAAAAGAATTAATTGCTAAAAAAGTTAATTGGATTTCTGGAAAGGAACCAAAACTGCCATTAAAAATAAAAGCAAAAATAAGATATAGACACACCGCTGCCTCTACGATAATAATTAAAACCCTAAACTCTAGAACCTATCACCTAAAATTTAATCGGCCTCAGCGAGCCATCACTCCTGGTCAGTCAGTGGTTTTTTACAAAGGTCAGGAGGTTTTAGGCGGAGGAATAATTTGCTAAAATATATTTATTATGAAAGAAAAGTGGATTTTGGTAATTTTAGCTTTAATTTTTATCTTACCTCTTTTTTTAATTTCGAGCTTTTTTATTAACTCTGTTCAAGCAGAAGATTCCAGTGATTTTATCTGCGCAGTCTATTTTACTGGGGTTGGTTGTCCTCATTGTGCCAATACTGATCCAGTAATTTTAGAAGATTTACCAAAGGAATACCCAAATTTTGTTGTGATAGAATACGAAATTTATCAACAAAGAGAAAACGCCCCTTTGCTTTATGAATACAATGAAAATTATAATTCCGGTTTAGGGATTCCTTTAATAATATTTAACAAAAAAGATTATATGAGAGGGGATAGGCCAATTTTAGAAAGCATTAGGGGGAAAATTGAGGGGCTAGATAGTAATAAATGTCCCTTGATGGACGGAACCTCGGTTAATTTTAATCAATTAGATATAAACTCTTTACCTGGCCAGCCAAAAATTTGGACCAGTCAGGGAAGTTTTTCAAAAGAAGAAGCAGTTTCTCAATTTTCAAAAAAAGAGCTTACTTTACCTAAAATTTTATCTTTAGCAGCAGTAGATGCAGTGAATCCTTGTGCTTTAGCAGTTTTAACTTTAATGCTCATTGCCATTTTAACTTACAATCCCGCTAAAAAAAGAAATATTTTATTAGCCGGTTTGGCTTTTGTTCTGGCAGTTTTTGTAATGTATTTAATTTATGGTCTGATAATCATTAAATCATTTCAGCTCATTCAATCTTTAACTTTTATTAGATTATGGCTTTACAAAATTTTGGGAGCTGGGGCTATAATTTTAGGTTGTTTCAAATTAAAAGACTTTTTTCGATATAAAGCAGTTTGTAAAGTATCGCCAAGAGTAGATAGGATTATTTCTAAAATAACCAGCCCTAAAGGAGCTTTTTTAGTGGGGGCTTTTGTAACTATATTTTTACTTCCTTGTACTATTGGGCCCTATATTATTTGTGGCGGAATTTTATGTCCTTTTGGAATATTAAAATCGCTCCCCTGGCTATTGCTTTATAACTCGATATTTATCTTACCGATGCTGGCTGTGGTTTTGATAATTTATTTGAGTTTGGGGAAGGTTGAAGATATTGCAGGCTGGCAAGCAAAAAATATAAGATATTTGAATTTAATTTCCGGTCTCGTTATTTTAGGATTGGGAATAGCCATGATTTTAGGATTAGTTTAATATAAAAACATAAAGGTCGATTAATTATTTTTTAATTTTTTTTAAAAATATGGATTTAAAAAATAAAATAGTTATTGTTACTGGTGCTAGAAGGGGAATGGGGAAGTCCCATGCTTTGGTTTTAGCTAAAGCCGGAGCAAAAGTAGTGGTTTCCGATATTTCAGAAGAGGACTGTCAGAAAGTCGTTGAAGAGATTAAAAAAGAAAAAGGAGAAGCCCTGGCAGTAAAATGTGATGTTTCAAAAAAAGAAGAAGTAGATAATTTAGTAAAAAAGACGATAGAGAGATTTGGCAGAGTGGATATTTTAGTAAATAATGCCGGGATTTGTCAGTTCAAACCATTTTTAGAGTTAACTGAGGAAGAATGGTCGAGAACCCTGAATATTAATCTTAAAGGATATTTTCTTTGTGCTCAGGCTGTAGCTAAAGAGATGGTAAAACAGAAATCTGGAAGAATTATTAATATCGCTTCGGTAGCTTCCGGTCAAGTCGGAATAGGGATGGCAACCTTGGCTCATTATTGTGCCTCCAAGGGGGGGATTATTGCGATGACTGAAGCCTTAGCAGTGGAATTAGCTCCTTTTGGAATTAGAGTTAATGCCATTGCTCCCGGAATGATTGAAACCCCGATGATAGATCCAATGAAAAAAGACCCAAAAATGATGGAGGCGATGCTAGCTCGCGTTCCAATGCATCGAGTGGGAAACCCAGAAGAGGTTTCCAATTTGGTGCTCTTCTTAGCCTCCAATGCCTCTTCTTACATAACTGGCTCTACAGTAGTAATTGATGGTGGCTGGCTAGCCGGGTAAAAATGCCAAAAATTACTGAAGATACAACTTTAGCTGAGATTTTAAAGTATTCAGAAGCTGAGAAAATTTTGGCAAAATACAATTTGCCTTGTTTGGGTTGTCCTTTTGCCAAATTTGAAATGGAGAATTTAAAAATTGGGGAAGTTTGTAAAATGTACAACATCGACCTCAAAAATCTGCTTAAAGAGCTAAACAAGATTTACAGCAAGTAAGGTTTATGATATCCTTAAAGTATGTCTAAGGGATTTATCAAAAATTTAATACCGATATCGATTGTCATTGCTGGGATATTGATTGCCGGAGCTTTGATTTTTATCAATCAAGGGAAAGTTAATGAGGAAGTTTCCGAAGGGCTGTCTCCCCAACAGGTAGCTGAAAAAGCAATAAATTATATTAATGAAAACTTCGATGTGGGAGGCGCTGCTTCCTTAATAAGTGTGGGAGAGGAAAACGGAGTCTATAAAATTCATCTTAAAATTGGAGAGAATGAATACGATTCTTATGTTACTAAAGATGGAAAACTTCTATTCACTGAAGGTATTGATTTAAATCCTCCTACTGCCAAAGAGATTCCAAAAACTGATGTTCCCGGAGTTAAATTATTTGCGATGGCATTTTGTCCTTATGGCAATCAGGCTGAAGAATTAATGATGCCGGTAGTAGAACTTTTGAAAAATAAAGCAGAGATTGACCTCCATTATGTAATTTATAATAATTATCAAAGTGGTTATCCTGATTATTGTTTAGACGAAGAAAATAAATATTGTTCAATGCACGGGATTCAAGAAATTAATCAAGATATAAGAGAAATTTGTGTTCAAAAATATCAAAGGAATAAACTATGGGATTTTGTGATGAAAATCAATAAAGAAACTACTTCTCGAAATGTAGATGAAAAATGGGAAGAAATTGCCAAAAATTTAGGAATTGATGTTCAAAAAATTAAAGATTGCCAAACTATAGAAGCCGAAACTTTATTAGCCCAAGAAGTTGGGCTTAATAAAGTTGAATACCCGGTTCAAGACCCGACCCGTCATCAAAACCAAGAAAAAATAACTATTAGTGGCTCTCCTACTTTAGTAATTAATGGAATGATTTATGATGGTGAGAGGTCGTCAGAAGGCTATAAAGAAGCAATTTGTTCTGGATTTAAAAATCCTCCTGAAGAATGTAGCCAGACATTAGAAAATGAAACAGGTTCTCCGGGAGGGTGTTAAAAATGTCTCAATCCAAAGTTCGTCTATTTGTTACGCCAAGCTGTGCCTATTGCTTTACCTTGAAGGAATTTTTGAAAGAGCATAATATAGAATTTGAGGAGATTGATGTTTCTAAAAATAAAGAGGCCCGGGAAGAAATAATAAAAAAGTCAGGACAGTTGGAGGTACCGGTGGTAGAAATCGATGGCCAAATTGTGGTAGGATTTGATAAAGAGAAAATTTGTAAAATTTTGAATATTAAGGAATAATTTTTATGTCAATAAAAATTGCTATCAATGGTTTTGGAAGAATTGGTCGGCCCACTTTCAGAAGAATTTTAGATAATCACCCCAATTTAGAGGTAGTGGCGATTAATGATTTAACTGATACTGAAACCTTGGCTCATTTATTAAGGTATGATTCTTTGTATGGAATTTATAAAAAATCAGTGAAATTTACCAAAGATGCTCTTTTAGTTGACGGAGTTTATGCGGGAAAACAGGTAAAGGTGGTAGCCGAATCAGATCCGGCAAAATTACCCTGGAAAAAAATGGGAATTGATGTAGTTTTAGAATGCACTGGCCGGTTTACTGATTTTGAAGGAGCAAAAAAACATCTGAAAGCTGGAGCAAAAAGAGTAATAATTTCTGCTCCCCCAAAGAGCCCAGAAAAAATTTCCTCCTATATTTTAGGAGTAAATGAGGAAAAATTTAATCCTAAAAAAAACGAAATTGTAGATATGGGTTCCTGTACCACTAATTGTTTAGCTCCGGTAGCTAAAATTTTGAATGATAATTTCAAAATTGTTAGAGGATTTATGACCACTATCCATAGTTATACTAATGATCAGAGAATTTTAGATTTACCCCATCGAGACCTCAGGCGAGCTAGAGCCGCCGCTCTAAATATTATTCCTACTACTACCGGAGCAGCCAAGGCAATTTCGCGAGTAATACCTGAACTTCAAGGGAAATTAGATGGGATTGCTTTAAGAGTACCTACCCCGACTGTTTCCATTTTAGATTTAATCTGTGAGGTAGAAAAAAAGACTACGGTTGAGGAAGTGAATTATATTTTCAAAAAAACTTCCCAGAAAAAAGAATTAAAGGGAATTTTGGGAATAGAAGATGCCCCTCTGGTCTCTTCTGATTACAAAGGAAATTCTTTTTCGGCCATTGTCGACGCCCCTTTAACTATGGTTAATGAGAATTTAGTTAAAGTAGTGGCCTGGTATGATAACGAATGGGGCTATGCCTGTCGTTTAGCTGAATTCGCCGAATATGTAGGCAAGAAACTCTAATATTTAAAATGAAGTTTTAAATATTTGGACAGGGCGTTGCCCTGTTTTTAAATTGAGGTATAATTAAACATAAGTATGATAAAAAAAGGAGATTTGTATTTCCCCACTCAAGAATTTCAAAAAAGGGCCTGGGTAAGCGATAAAAAGATTTATCAAGAAGCTGGCAAAAATCTAATTAAATTTTGGGAGAAATTAGCTAAAGAACTTTTTTGGTCCAAAAAATGGAAAAAGGTTTTTGAGCACAAACCTCCTTATTTTAAATGGTTTTTGGGAGGAAAATTAAATATTACTGAAAACTGCTTAGATAGAAATTTACCCAAAAAGGGGAATAAAGTTGCCTTAATTTGGGAACCAGAACCAATTAAAGAAAAGCCAAGGGTTTTAACTTACCAAGATCTTTTTAGAGAAGTAAATAGATTTGCCAATGCTCTTTTGAAATTAGGAGTAAAAAAAGGGGATAGAGTAGGAATTTATTTGCCAATGATTCCGGAAGTAATAATTTCAATGTTAGCCTGTGCCAGAATTGGAGCTGTTCATACTGTTGTCTTTTCGGCTTTTTCGCCAGCTGCTTTGAAAATTAGACTTCAAGATACCGGAGCTAAAATTTTAATTACTGCTGATGGTTATTATAGGCGAGGAAAAATTATTAACTTAAAAGAAAGTGCCGATAAGGGAGTTAAAAATACAAAAGTTGAAAAAGTAATAATAGTTAAACGGGCGAAAAATGAAATTTCCTGGAGCTCTAATAAAAATATCTGGTATGAAGATTTAATTAAAAACGAAAGCAATTTTTGTAAGCCAGAAATAATGGAGAGTGAAGATTTATTGTTTGTGCTCTATACTAGTGGTTCAACTGGTAAACCTAAAGGTTGCATCCACACTTGTGGTGGGTATACTGTTCAAGCCTATTGGACGGGAAAATGGATATTTGATTTCCATGACCAAGACATTTTTTGGTGCACCTCTGACCCGGGTTGGGTTACTGGGCATACCTACACCATCTATTCTCCCTTACTTAACGGAGTGACAACGCTTATCTTTGAAGGGGCTCCTGATTGGCCAAATCCTGATAGGTGGGCAAAAATTATTGAAAAACATAAGGTAACCATCTTTTATACTGCCCCCACGGCAATTAGGATGTTTGAAAAATACACTGATTTAATCAGGAAACATAAGTTTGAGACCTTACGACTTTTAGGTTCGGTTGGGGAGCCAATTGATGAAGCAGCCTGGCAGTGGTTTTTTAGAGAAGTGGGAAAAGAAAAATGTCCTTTAGTTGATACTTGGTGGCAAACAGAATCAGGTGGCATTTTAATTACTTCTTTACCAGGAGTAGGACCTTTTAAACCAGCTTTCACCGGTTTGCCATTTCCCGGAACAAAATTTGATATTTTTGATGAAAAAGGAAAATCTTTGCCCTTTGGTAAAGAGGGTAATTTAGTGATGCTTCCCCCTTTTGCCCCCGGAATGTTTCGAGGGATTTACAAAAATCCTGAAAAATACAAAAAAACTTATTGGAGTCAATATGGTAATAAAATTTATTTCACTTCCGATGCTGCGATAATCGATGAAAACAACTTAATTAGAATTGTGGGCAGAGTTGACGATGTAATTAAAGTAGCTGGTCACAGATTAACTACTGGAGAGTTAGAAGCAGCTATTAATTTGCATCCAGACATTACTGAGTGTGCAGTGATTGGAATTCTAGACCAAATAAAAGGAGAGGTGCCAGTAGCCTTTGTAGTTTCAAAAGGAGCTAAACTCCTTAAGGATATGGAGGTAATTAAAAAAGAAGTTATTAAACAGGTTAGAAAAGAAATTGGTCCGATTGCTTTACCAAAAGAAGTGTATTTAGTTGAAGATTTACCAAAGACCCGCAGCGGTAAAATTATGCGTCGAATTTTAAGAAAATTATTTACCCAAGCCGTAGCGAAGGGTGAAGAAGAGGATAAATCCTCTTCGCCTACTAGAGAGAAACTTGGCGACCTCTCCACCTTAGCCAATCCCGAAAGCGTGGAAAGAATTAAAGCAATAATAAAACAATGAAAAAAAAGTTCCCAAAACATATTCTTTGGTTTAAAGAAATCTCAAAAAAAGATATTCCTTTGGCTGGAGGAAAAAATGCCTCTTTGGGAGAAATGATAGGGGAATTATCCTCAAAAGGAATAAATATTCCTGATGGTTTTGCTTTGACTGCCGAAGCTTACTGGTATTTTTTGAGAGAAAATAAAATTGAGAAAAAATTAAAAGAAATTTTTAAAAAATTTAAGAGCCAAAGCATCAAGAGTTTACAAGAAACTGGGAAGGAAGCCAGAAGTCTTGTTTTAAAAGCCAAACTTCCTGAAGATCTAAAAAAAGAGATAATTAAGGCCTACAATAAATTGTCTCAAAATTATAATCAAGATAACGTTAAGGTGGCAGTTAGGTCTTCGGGTGTTTGCGAAGATGCCCCGACTGATTCCTTTGCCGGCCAATTCGAAACCTACTTAAATGTTTCTGGCAAAGAAAATTTGTTTAAAGCGATAAAAAAATGTTTGGCTTCCAGTTTTACTGACCGAGTAATTGCCTATCGTGAAGAAAAAAGAATTTCCCATTTGAAATTTGCTTTGTCGGTGGGAATTCAAAAAATGGTTAGGTCTGATTTGGCTTCTTCGGGGATAATTTTTACCCTTGATACCGAAACCGGTTTTCCCGATGTTATCTTAATAAATTCAATTTGGGGGGTGGGAGAAATGATTGTTAAGGGAAAAGTTACTCCTGATGAATTTTATATTTTCAAACCAACCTTAAAACAGGGCTATAAATCAGTAATTATTAAAAACTTAGGAAGAAAGACAAAAAAATATATCTATAGTAAAAATGGGGGATTGAAAGAAGTTCAGGTTTCAAAAAATCAACAACTAAAATTTTCTTTAACCGAAAAAGAAATTTTAAAATTAGCCAAATGGGCTTGTCTGATTGAAGAACATTACAAATTTCCTCAGGATATTGAATGGGCAAAAGATGGAAAGACAGGAAAATTATTTATTGTTCAATCTCGGCCAGAAACAATCCATACCCCCAAAATTGGGGAATTTTATCAAGAATACGAAATTAAGACAAAAAAGAAACCAGTTTTGACTGGTAGTGCTATTGGAGATAAAATTGGAATCGGTAAAGTTCGATTAATCCCCAATATTTCAAAAATTGGAGAATTTCAAAAAGGAGAAGTTTTAGTAACTAGGATGACTGACCCAGATTGGGTTTCGATTTTTCCTCAGACCTCAGCAATTATAACCGAAGAGGGTGGGAAAACTTGCCATGCGGCAATTGTTTCCCGAGAACTCGGAGTGCCCTGCATTGTTGGAGCAAAAGACGCCACAAAAAAGTTAAAAACCGGTAAAACGGTTACTGTAGATTGTACCCAAGGACTAAACGGAAGAATCTTTTTAGGGAAAATTCCATTTAGAATAAAAAGATATAATTTAAAGAAAATACCCAGATTGAAAACTAAAATAATGGTTAATATCGGTGCCCCAGAAATTGCTTTCAAAACTTCATTTTTACCACACAATGGAGTAGGGTTAGCCAGGATTGAATTTATTTTGGCTGAGAAAATTAGAATTCATCCTCTGGCTTTATGCCGCTTTAAAAAAATAAAAGACAAACTATTAAAAAAGAAAATTGAAGAAATTACTGTTGGATATAAAGATAAAAAAAGATATTTTGTTGAAAAACTAGCTGAGGGGATTAGTCAAATTGCCGCCGCCTTTTATTCTGAACCAGTTATCGTTAGATTTTCTGATTTTAAGACTAATGAATACGCAGCCCTAATCGGAGGAAAGCAATTTGAACCAGAAGAAGCCAATCCTATGCTTGGTTGGAGGGGGGCTTCCCGTTATTATGGCCCCCAATTTAAGGAAGCTTTCTTGCTTGAATGTCAGGCATTAAAAAGAGCCAGAGAGGAATTTGGTTTAAAAAATATCTGGGCTATGATTCCTTTTTGCCGAACAGTAGAAGAAGGAAGAAAAGTACTAAAGATAATGAGGGAGGGGGGATTGGAGAAAGGTAAGGACGGCTTAAAAGTAATTATGATGTGTGAAATTCCTTCCAATATTATTTTAGCTAAAGAGTTTTTGGAAATTTTTGATGGGATGAGTATTGGTTCAAATGATCTCACCCAATTAGTTTTGGGGATAGATAGAGATAATGCTCAGATAGCCCATATTGGCAATGAGAGAAATAAAGCTGTGAAAAACATGATTAGAGAGATAATAAAACTTTGCCAAAAGAAAAAGAAATATTGTGGAATTTGTGGAGATGCACCTTCTACGTTTCCAGAATTTGCTGAATTTTTAGTTGAGCAAGGAATAGAGTCAATGTCATTGAATCCAGATACCGTAATTAAAACTACATTAACTGTAGCCAAAAAAGAAAAACAACTAAAAAGAAACCATGTTCAATGAATTTTCAATTCATTTCAATGTTTGACATCATTACATTTGGGTCAGCGGCTAGAGATATTTTTTTGAGAGCAAAACAATTTTTAATTGGTGACTTTAAAAAAGACCATATTGAAAAAGAGATTTTATTACCTTATGGTTACAAGATTAACATTGAAGAAATTCATTTTCATTCAGGGGGAGGGGGGACAAATACATCAGCTACTTTTGCTGCCCAGGGATTAAAGACAGCTTACTGCGGAGTTATTGGTAATGATCCAGAAGGGAAAGAAGTTTTAAGAGAATTAAAAGAAAAGGGAGTGGAAACCAAATTCGTCTTCAAAACTGATAAAAAACCGACCAATCTTTCAGTAATTTTTTCCACCCCCCAAGAGAGAACAATTTTGGTTTACAAAGGAGCTTCTCAAACTCTGACTGCAAAACAGATTCAGTGGTCGGCAATTAAAAATACCAGATGGTTTTATTTGGCACCTTTAGGAGAAGGGTTAACTAAAGTTTTTAAGGATTTAATAGATTTCGCTAAAGGAAATCAAATTAAAATAATGTCTAACCTCAGTTCTTCTCAATTAAAATTAGCTCCTAAAATTTTACATCCCTTTCTTAAGAAAATTGATATTTTACTTTTAAATCAAGAAGAAGCGCAGATTTTGGTAAAAAGCTTTTTAGTAAAGCAAGCGTCAGCGAAGCTTGAAGGAAAAAAATTAATTAAGAAAATCAAGAAATTTTTCCCAGGAATTTTAATTATAACTAATGGAGAAAATAGAGTTTTAGTAGCTGAGAATAATTTTTTATATTCAGCCTATCCTCTTAAAACAAAAATTTTGGACAAAACCGGAGCTGGCGATGCTTTTGGCTCAGGATTTTTATCAGGATATATTAAAAACAAAGGGGATATAACAGCTTCAACCCAATTCGCTATCGCTAATGCTGCTTTTTGTCTCCAAAAATGGGGAGCTAAAGAGGGGATTTTTAAAAAAAATCAGAAGTTTCAAAAAGTTAAAATAAAGATTGAGGAGATATGAAAAATCTTAAATATTATTTGAAGAAGGCGGCAAAGGAAAAATGGGCGATTGGCCAGTTTAATTTCTCTAATTTAAAAACGTTAAAAGCAATAATTCAGGCAGCAATAAAAATGAAAGCTCCAGTAATTTTAGGGACTTCGGAGGGAGAAAGTAAATCAATTGGATTAGGACAGGCAGTATCTCTAGTAAAGAGCTTTAGGGAAGAAACAAAATTACCCATTTTTTTAAATCTTGACCACGGTAAATCCTTTAGTTATATTAAGGAGGCAATTGAAGCCGGCTATGATGCAGTTCATTTTGATGGTTCAAAATTACCTTTAGAAGAGAATACTGAAATTACCAAAAGAATAGTAAGATATGCTAAAAAGAAAAACGTTTTAGTTGAGGGCGAAGTAGGGATGATTGGCACCGATGCATCAAGGCTTTACAGAGAAAGATTTGAGATAAAAGAAGAAAATTTAACTAATCCTGCCGATGCTAATAAATTTATAAAAGAAACCAATATAGACAGTTTAGCAGTAAGCATTGGGGCTTTTCATGGGATTGAGGTTACAGGTTTAAATCCCCGGCTCCGGCTTAAAAGATTAAAAGAGATTAAAAATAGAGCAGGGGATACCTTTCTGGTTTTACACGGAGGGTCGGGAACACCCAAAGAAGATATAAAAAAATCAATAAAACTGGGGATTGTTAAAATTAATATTAATACCGAATTAAGAATAACCTATACCAACACTTTAAAGAAGGTACTTAAAGAAAAACCAAAAGAAATTGTCCCCTACAAATATATGCCAGAGGTTGTTAGGGCAGTCCAAAAAGTAGTTGAGAAAAAAATTAAATTATTTGGTTCTGCCAGTAAAATTTAAATATGTTAATTTTATCATCTAAAATTCGCAAAGACCTTGGGAAAAAGGTGAAAGTTTTAAGAAAAAAGGGCATTTTGCCTGGAGTTTTATATGGGCCAAAAATTGAAACTAGGCCTTTGGAGATTGATTTAAAAGAATTTGAGAAAATTTATAAAGAAGCCGGAGAAAGTTCTTTAATTTCGCTTGAGATCGATAAAAAAAAGTTTTTAGTTTTAATTCATGAAGTAAAATTAGATTCCTTAACTGAAAAGCCTACTCATGTCGATTTTTATCAACCAAGCTTGAAGGAAGAAGTAACAGCTGAGGTGCCCTTAGTTTTTGAAGGGGAAGCTGAAGCCGTAAAGGATTTAGGAGGAACTTTAGTTAAAAATATTTCTGAAGTAGAAGTAAAAGCCTTACCCCAAAATCTTCCCCACGAAATTAAAGTAAATATTGAAAATTTAAAAACTTTTGAGGACAGTATTTTAATTAAAGATTTAATTGTCTCAAAAGAGGTAAAAATTCTCAAGGAGCCAAAAGAGGTTGTGGTCGCAGTTTCTCCGCCAGAATAAGTAGAAGAAGAATTGGAAAAACCAATTGAGGAAAAAGTAGAAGAAGTAGAAAAAGTGGAAGAGAAAGTGGAGGAAAAAGAAGAAGAAAAACCAAAATGAAGATTAAATATCTCTTAAAATTAATTTTATTGTTTACATTAATTTCGGCTTTTATTTTACCGAATTTTAAGAGTTTTGCTCAGGTAAATCTGGAGGAAGCTTGTCAATCAATAGAGAAGATTGAAGAAGCCTGTCAAACTCTTTCAGATGTTGAGTGCCGCCAGCTTCTCGAAGAATGTGCAAAGTATTATGAAGAAAAAAGCGCCCAAATTGAAAAAGATATTACTAAAACTGAGCAAGAGAAAAAGACTCTCCAGAATCAGATTTACATTTTAAGGAAAAAAATAAAAAATTTAGATTATCAAATTTACCAATCAAATTTAGCAATTAAAGACTTAGGGTTTCAAGTCGAAGATACTGAATCTTCGATTGAAAAAACTTCTTTAAAAATCAGAGATTCCAGATATCAGTTAGCTGATATTTTGCAATGCATTTATGAGGAAGACCAGAAATCTTTGATTGAAATTTTACTTTCTGAAAAGAAACTTTCTGATTTTTTTGACGATTTAATGGCTTTAGAAATTTTGAATTCTAAAAATCAAGAACTTTTAGAAACTATTAAATCCTTAAAATCTTCTCTTGAATCCGAAAAAGAACTGCTATCCGAAGAAAAAGAAGACACCGAAAGAATGTTAAAAATCCAAACGCTTCAAAAACAGGAAAGCGCAAAGACAAAAGAAGAGCAAGAGTATTTCCTAAAATTAACTGAAGAAGAGTATCAAAAATATCTCCAAGAAAAAGAAGAAACTCAAAAAAAAGCGGCTGAAATTAGAGCAAGAATTTTTGAATTAATTGGAGTGCCAGAAGGTGAACAGCTTCCCTTTGGAGATCTTTTAGTTATAGCTGAGTGGGTTTATGGGCAAACAGGCGTTAGGCCTGCGTTTTTATTGTCAATAATTACCCAAGAATCAGCTCTTGGCAGAGTGGTTGGCGAATGTTATTTAAGCGAGAAGGGATTAGAAACAGGCGACGGTGTTTTTATACAGTCAGGGAAAAAAGCGATCAGGACAATGAGTCCAAAGCAGGTGCCTGATTTTTTAAACATTACCAAAGAATTAGGTCGTGATTCCTTTAAAACCCCTGTGTCTTGTGTAATGTGGTTTGAAGGAAAACCTTTTGGCTGGGGTGGAGCAATGGGCCCTGCTCAGTTTATGCCTCGTACCTGGATGTCAATTAGGGACCAGGTACAAGCCATTATTGGGAGGTTTCCTAATCCATGGAAAATTGAAGATGCATTTTTGGCCTCTGCTTTATACTTAAAAAAACAAGGCGCCTTAAGTAATGAATTAACGGCGGCTATGAGATATTTTTCTGGGAGTGAATGGAGTAAATGGGAGGAAAAATTTTACGGAGGATCGATAACTAAGAGAACCAATTGCCTCCAGGTTTTTATTGACCACGGTACTATGACCAGAGACTGCGAAGGCCGAATTTTTATCCCCAAATAAAGTGAGCAGCGAATAGTGAACAATGAGCGGTGAAAATTACAGGGATTGCACTCCTGTAATTTTATTGAAGGTTTTTTTGAAGCGTTGAGACAATTTTATCCAAATTTCCGGCCATAATTTTTTCGATATTGTGCCAGCTTTTTTTAATCCGGTGGTCAGTCACTCGGTCCTGAGGAAAATTATAGGTTCTGATTTTTTCTGCTCTTTTTGCCCAGCCAATCTGGGCTTTTCTTTCTCCAGAAACCTGTTCAGTTTCCGCTATTTCTTTTCTTTCTAAAAGCCTGGCTTCTAAAATAGCTAGGGCGTTTTCTTTATTTTGTAATTGATTTCTTTCAGTTTGGGAAGTGACCACCAAACTAGTTGGTAAATGAGTAATTCTGACTGCGGTCATTCTTTTGTTAACATATTGACCGCCGGGGCCAGAAGCTTTATAAAAATCAATTTTTAAATCTTCTGGTTTTATTTTAATTTGGGCTCCTTTAGGCTTTTGCAAAATAGCGACAGAAGAAGTAGAGGTATGGACTCTTCCACCCTTTTCAGTTTCCGGAATTCGCTGAACTCGATGTACCCCTCCCTCATATTTCATTTTTGAAAAGACATCTCCGTTTTTAAGTTCAAAAATGACTTCTTTAAAACCTCCCAATTCGGTAGGATGAGAATTCAAAATTTTTTGTTGCCAGGTTTGACTTTGTCCATATTTTGAATACATTCTAAAGAGATCCCCGGCAAATAAGCAGGCTTCCTGTCCTCCGGTCCCAGCTCGAATTTCAATAATTACTGCTTGAGACTCCTCGGTTTTAATGGTTTTAATGTCGGGCATGTTTTCTTTTTTTTGCCATTTCCGCTTTTTTTGCTAGTCTTTTTCTAAACTTTTCTACTCTTCCCATAGTATCAACAATTTTTTCTTTACCAGTATAAAAAGGGTGACATTTGGAACAAATCTCAACCTCAAGGAATTCTTTAGTTGAACCAATAGTAAAAGTATTGCCACAAGCACAGGTGACTCGACAGTTATTATAGTACTTTGGATGGATGTTCTTTTTCATAATATTCATAATCATAGCTTATTACTATTGAAAAATCAAGAGAAGTATTGTAAAATTTTATTATATGGCAAGGATAAAAAAAGTTGATTTTAAAATTGATCCTGAAGAAATGACTCGGGCCGGAGTTCATTTTGGTCATCGGACTTCTAGAATTCATCCCAAAATGAAACCTTATTTATATGGAGTAAGAAATGCGGTTCATATTATTGATTTAGAAAAGACGGTCGAGAAACTTAAAGAAGCTTTAAAATTTATTCAAGAACTTATCTCCGAAAATAAAATTCTGCTTTTAGTTGGGACAAAAATTCAATTAAAAGATTTAGCAAAAGATATTGCTAAAGATTGTGGGCTTCCTTATGTAATAGAACGTTGGCTTGGGGGGACTTTTACCAATTTCGAAGTCATTAAAAAAAGGATAGAATATTTTAAAGATTTAGAAAAGAAAAAAGCAGAAGGAGAATTAGAAAAATATTCTAAAACAGAAAAAGCTAAAATTGACCGAGAACTAAGAAACCTTAAACTAAAATTTGAAGGAATAAAAAATTTAGAAAAATTACCTGATGCCATTTTTGTTTTAGATATGAAAAATGATGCCGCAGCAGTTAAAGAAGCAAAAATGAGAGGAATAAAAGTGATTGGAATTGCTGATACTAATGTTGACCCCACTTTGGCTGATTTTCCCATTCCAGCCAATGACGATGCCATAAGTTCGGTAAAATACATTTTGGATAAAGTGAAAGAGGCAATTGAGAAGTGTAAAATGAAAAATGAAAAGTAATATAATAAAAATAGATCAAATTAAACAACTTCGAGAAGAAACAGGCGTTTCGGTTATTGAATGTAAAAAAGCTCTAACCGAAGCTAAGGGCAACGTTGGAAAAGCAAAAGAAATTTTAAAAAAATGGGGCTCTCAATTAGCTGGAAAAAAAATAAAAAGGGAGACAAAAGAAGGAATAATTGAAAGTTATATTCATCCTGGAAAGAAAATTGGGGCAATGGTTGAGTTGGATTGCGAATCAGATTTTGTGGCCAGATCCGAAGATTTTCAAAAACTAGCTCACGAGTTATGTCTCCAAATTGCAGCTATGGACCCTAAAAAAACTTCTTTGATGCGACAGCTCTGGATAAAAGATGAAGCTAAAACTATTCGAGATTTAGTTCAAGAATATATTGCCAAGTTAGGTGAAAATATTATAATAAAAAGATTTATTAGATATGAACTCTGAACTGGTAGCGGTAATAATTTTATTTGGCAGTCTTTTGGGAATAGGAGCGATTATTCTTCGGAAAATTCCGGTATTGGTTGAATTACCAGAAGTTATTAAAAAACCTTCTGGAGAACTTTTTTGGCCAAAGCTAAAGAGGAAAATTAAAAATACCCCTGGTTTTAAATCTTTTTCCTATGAGGTCTTTTTACAAAAAATCCTTTCAAAAATTAGAATTCTAAGCTTAAAATCAGAAAATAAAACTGGAAGTTGGCTTCAAAGATTGAGGGAAAAATCCCGAAAAAAGGAACTCAGTGATAATTATTGGGAAGAGATAAAAAAATCAACCACCGAGATTTCATTTATAGAAGCGAGGGGGAAGAAGAGGACGAATTCCTCTTCGCCCAAAAACAAATAGGCCGAGATAGCTCAATTGGTAGAGCATTTGTTTTGTAAACAAAAGGTTCCGGGTTCGAGCCCCGGTCTCGGCTTAAGACTTGACAAAGAGTTTTGGAAAAAGTAAAATAAAAGTAGAAAGGTTGTAAAGATTATATGATGTTTTTTAGAAAATGAAGTGAAATAAATTAAAACCGAAGACACGTTAGAAATAATCAGGAAGGTGTTTTCCTGATTTTGTTTCGAAAGATTGGGGAAGCACCTTGAAAACAAAATATGAGTCAGTTCTTCGGCAAGCTCAGGACTGATACTGAGTCTGTCGAAGTATCAGTTTTTTAGAGTTGTCCCGAAATTAATTTTTTTTGAGAGTTTGATCCTGGCTCAGGATGAACGCTGGCGGCGTGGATAAGGCATGCAAGTCGTACGAGTCACCTTCGGGTGGCTAGTGGCGAACGGGTTAGTAACACGTGGGTAACGAACTTTAGAGATGGGCATAATCCGTCGAAAGACGGACTAATTCCCAATAGTCCTCCCACCATAATTTGGTGGGTGGTAAAGGAGAAATCCGCTCTGGAATCGGCCCGCGGCCTATCAGTTAGTTGGCAGGGTAATGGCCTACCAAGGCGATGACGGGTAGGGGATGTGAGAGCATGTTCCCCAACACTAGCACTGCGACACGGGCTAGACTCCTACGGGAGGCAGCAGTCGAGAATATTGGACAATGGGGGAAACCCTGATCC
>CAZWEN010000004.1:0-26399 GCA_964632775.1 uncultured Candidatus Saccharibacteria bacterium
TTAGCATCAGCACCCTGCCAACATTCAGGGAAACTTCTCTTAAAACTGTATATTCGTCAATATAATGCCCCCGGTCAGCCATTTGTTCATAGGTTAAAGTAGTAAAGGGAACCCCTTTGACAATCCCAGTTAGAGAATGATAAGAACTAACTATAAAAATTTGAAAACCAGTCTGAATAAACATCTTTATTGCCCAACCAATAGCATACAAGGCTGAACCAGCTCTGATCAGAGAGCGCTTTTTCATTTTATCTGTTAATCTGCCCATAATTAATTGCAATAAAATTGTCACTAAAACGATGGCGGCTGAAATTACCCCTACGGCTATATAATTTTCTTTTAGTATCCCGAAAATGAAAATTGGCCAAATGGTAAAAGCAATTACTGCTTCTGCCCCATCAGCTCCATAGGCGAAAAACATCTTACGATTTTTTTTGGCTAATAATTCTTTAAAAGTTTGGAAATATGAATAACTATATTTTTCTGGATTTGGTCTAATTAGAAAAAGTGGAAAAATTGAAATCCCGACTATAACTATAACAATTATAAATAGAGGATTAAAGCCAAATTTATTAATAATGAAACCTGCAATAAGGGGAGCTAAAATTCCGGCTAAAAATGACAGGGAAGCTAAAAAGGCAATTTTTTTACCTCGCCCCTGGGGAGTCATAAATTCAGCAAAATCAACATGATAAGGTGTCCAATAAAGAATTCTAAATAAGGTCACGGCGATTAAAGCCGAAGCCAAAAAAAGAAGGTATCCTAGATTATTAAAATAATAAAGGCCAAGATAATATCCAATTAGACAAGGAATAGAAATAATTAATGTTTTTTTTAGACCAACCTTAGACATAATTTTGGCTCCAACAGGAACCAATAAGCCAAAAAGGGCAAAACTTATAATATAGAAAATCAAAACATTTTGAACTGAATGATTGAGTTTCTCAAATAAAAAAATCGGTAAAAAGAGACCGACCATGGCTGCAGCAAATCCCCAGACCAATTGGTTGGAAAAAAGAGCTAAAACATCAAAGGAAAGCTTAGGAGGATCTAATAAATCTTGGAGTCTCATAATAAATTGCTTTAACTAATTTTTAGATTAGCATTAACTGTTATTGCTGACCAGTTTTTCAAAAATTTGCCTTTAACCCAATGAAAATAAGCAGTTACCCCTACCATTGCTGCATTGTCAGTACAAAATTTAGAATCTGGAATATAAAATTTAGAATATGGAATTTCCTTTTTTATTTTTTCTTTAAATTGTCTTCTTAGTTCTTTATTGGCAGCTACTCCCCCGCCAAGAATTACTGTTTTTACTCTAAAATTTTTGGCCGCTTTAAGGGTCTTATAAATTAAAACATCAATTATTGCCTGCTGGGTTTCAAAACACATTTCTTGAATATATTTTTTTGATGTTCTGATTTTTGGAGGGTGAGCGCGAAAATCATATAAAACTGCCGTCTTTAGCCCAGAAAAGCTGAAGTCATAGTTTTTCTGAAAAATCATTGGCCGGGGTAAATGTATCGTTTGATGTTTTGGTTTTTTCGCTAATTTTGAAATAATAGGACCGCCAGGATAGCCCAATCCCAAAATTCTGGCCACTTTATCAAAACACTCTCCAGCCGCGTCATCTCGGGTCTCGCCAAGGATTTTGTATTTCCCAACCTCTCTCATCAAAATCAGTTGAGTATGACCTCCACTAACAACTAGACAAATCGCCGGGAAAATATTCTTGAAATTTGAGCCAATCGACCTAAGCCAGTTGGCGAGGATGTGGGCCTCGATGTGATTTATTGGGATGATTTTTAAGGTCAATTTTTTTGCTAAGTCTTTGGCAAAATTTACTCCTGCCCATAAACAGGGCTCCAAACCCGGACCTGCAGTTATCGCAATTAAATCAATTTTTGTCCACCGGCTGGCGGATTTAGCTTTCTTTAAGGCTTTTTTAAATACTAAGGGCAGATTTTTTTGATGCTCTCTTTTCGCTAAAGTTGGTACCACCCCTCCCCATTTTTTATGAATTTTAACTTGGGAGGAAACGATGTCAGCTAAGATTCTAAAACGAGAATTTTTTGCTTCCAGTAAAGCAACGCAGGTATCATCGCAGGAAGTTTCAATAGCAAGAATAATCATAGTCTTAATTTCGGAATATATTATATATCCATTATACCTTGCCGAAATCAAGGTTCTGACAAGGTCAGGTTCTTAAAATTTTTGGTGGCCAGATTGTCAGATCTAAGACTGTCGATGGTTTACCGGATTTTAAATTTCCAGCATCAACAATAAAATCTGGTTGATATTTTTTACCCTTAAATTGCAGCACCACTTCTTTAATATTATTTGAAGCTGGTTTGCCAGAAATATTTGCCGAAGTGCCAGTGAGAGGACAATTTAATTTTTTAAATAAATCTTGAACTAGTTTATATTTTGGAATTCTTAAACCAATTGTTTTTCTCTCAGCAAACAAAATTTTTGGCAACTTATTTTTTCGTTTTAAAACCATCGTCACCTTTCCAGGCCAAACTTTTCTTAAAAATTTCTCCTGATTTTTATTAATCTGAGCTAACCTTTTGGCCGTCTTTAGGTCTTTGACAAAAATTGGAATCGGCTTTTGAATTCTACGCTTTTTAATTTCTAAGAGTTTTTTTATTGCTTTTTCATTTGTGGCATCAGCTAGCAATCCATAAACTGTATCAGTGGGACAGACTACAACTTCCCCTTGTTTAATTGATTTTACCGTTATTTTAACTATTGTTTTTAAGTTTCTTTGGTCTACTTTTAAGATTGGCATTGTTTCAGTATATCATAAAAAAAGCCCTGTTGAGAAAACAGGGACCTAAGAACAAGAGGAAAACTTATTTTTTAACGCCCCTAAATTCAGTATAAAAAGTGGCATTGTCTTCAATATTCTCAAAGACAACCGAGTTTGGACCAAGGGCACAATTTGAACCAATCAAAACCCCAGGCATTAGAGAACAATTAATTCCAGTTTTTGTATTTTCTCCCATAATTGTCCCTAAAGAATTCAGTTTAGTTTTTACTTTTTCATTTTTAATTTTTACTTTTATCTCTCCCCTATCAATTTTAACATTGGCCGTTATTGTCCCTGCCCCTAATCTACAACCTCTACCAAAAATTGAATCGCCAAAATAACCTGAATGAGTATGAATATCTTCTTGAAAAATAGAACGAGTCACTTCAGCAAAAGCTCCAATTAAGACCTTATTTTCCAAATTAGTGTATTCTCGAATCAAAGAATTATTTCCAATAACACAATTATCACCAACATAACAAGGTCCTTTAATCACTGCTCCCTCAAAAACTTTTGTATTTTTGCCAATATAGACATTTCCTTCGATGGCTACATTTTTTGAAATTTTAGCCGTAGGATGAATTTCCTGTTTTTGAATAAAAGAATTCATTAAAAGTTTTGTTACTCCAAACAAATGCCAGGGATATTTAAAAGAAGACGGTTCTTTCTCAACTATAGTTACTCTCGCTTCGTTCTCTTTCATATAAAGATCCAGGGCGTCTTCAAAGTCATATTGATGCTCAGGGACTCGTTTATAGTATTCAAAAAAGTTTGGAGGTAATAAATAGATGCCAATTGCTTTGATATCTGATGGTTCTTTTCCTTTTTCTGGTTTTTCAGTCAAACCTTTTGCTTTATCCCCTTCGAGTTTCAACATCCCGTAAAGCCAAGGTCGTTCAGTTTTAATTCCTAAAAATATAAGCTCTGCTTTACTTTCTTTAAATTTTTTAACCATCGGCTCAATACAGTCCCCGACATTAACTTTATGAGCATGGAGAGTAAAGAATGGACCAGAGATTAACTCTTGAGTTTGCATTACTGCATTGCCCATTCCTTTAGCCTCCGATTGAATAACATATTTGATATCAATTCCTAAATTATAGTTTTTAAGATCTTGTTCAATATCTTTTTCAGGCCCCTGGACGATTATAATGTCTTTAATCCCGGATTTCTTTAAACTCTCAATGGTATAGTAAATCAAAGGCCTCCCCATTATTTTCAGAAGAGATTTGTGTTTTTGGTTTAATGGCCAGAGACGAGACGACTCGCCAGCTGCTAAAATTACCGCTTGCATAGTTTTAGAATTACTTTTGCTAATTTATTCGGCTCGTGAAAAATCATTGTTCGCTTGTTTACCCCTTTAACAAGAATATCTGCCGGATTTAATTTACGAATCTGACGGTCTATAACATCTACTCCAATAAATTTAGGGGCCCGCTTGCGGGAGGGTGGTGGGAGGGTTGAAGTCATTTTTAATAAACTTTTATCATACTTAATGAAATCTGCCTTAGGGAAAACTTCTCTTACTTCTTTAACCTGGTCAGCTGATAATTTTCCAGTATTAAAAATAACATAATCAATAATATCTTTACCTAAATATTTTTCCAAAATTGTTAGAAAATCTATAACGCTGAAGCCATCTGTATTTCCTATTTGGGTCATTAAATTACAGACAAAAACTTTTTTAGCTCGTGATTTACGAATAGCTGCTGAAATTCCCTTAACTAAAAAATTAGGTATGATGCTAGTATAAAATTTTCCTGGAGTAATAATAATTAAATCTGCTTTCTTTATCGCTGAAATTGTTTTAGGATTGGCTTCAACTTCTGGTTCTAAAAATAGTTTTTTAACACCTACTTTGGACAAATAGGGACAATTTATAATTTCTTCTTCTTCTTTTATTTTCTTATTGTTTTTTAATATAGCTATTATATCTGCCCCGCCTAAGGTTACTGGAACTACTTTATCTTTAATATTTAAAATTTTACTTATTTTATCAATAGCTTTATTTAAACCCCCCGTAGCTCCGATTGCTGCGGCAATTAAAAGATTACCAAAATTATGCCCTTTTAGTGTACCTTTTCCAAATCGATAATGGAAAAGGTTGGTAAGATTAGTCTCATCAGATAGAGCGACCAAACATTGCCTCACGTCTCCCAAGGGTAAAATGCCAAGTTCTTTTCTTAATTTACCACTCGAGCCTCCACTATCAAACATTGTGACTATAGCAGTTAAATCTAAAGGATATTTTCTAAATCCGGATAAAACTACGGAGACACCTGTTCCTCCGCCCAAACAAACAATTTTTTTTATCCGCTTTGACATATCCTATTTTTTAGCGTAAAATAAAATTTAGTTAAAGTCAAAAACCAAACGAACGAAAGTGAGCGAAGGTAAAGAAGAGGACGAAGTTCTCTTCGCCTTTCAAAAGTCAAACTATTTATATATGACTGATAAATTTTTAATTAAAGGCGGCATTCCTCTTTCTGGAGAGGTGGAAATTTCTGGTTATAAAAATGCAGCTGGAGCAACACTGGCTGCTGCTTTATTAACTGAAGAAGAATCAATTATTGATAATCTACCCCAGGTAACTGATGTTTTAGACCAAATTGAAATTTTAAAACAAATGGGGGCAGAAATTGAATGGATTTCAGAGAAAAAAATTAAAATAAATCCGGCTAATATTAATCCCGAAAAAATTCCGACTGACCTTTTTGAAAAAATGCGAGTTTCGGTTTTATTAATTGGTCCACTTTTAGCCAGATTTAAAAAATTTAAAGTTCCTCATCCTGGTGGAGATAGAATTGGTCTTCGACCAATCGAAACTCATCTTGAAGCCCTAAAGGATTTTGGAGTAAAAATTGAGGAAAAAGGAGGTTTTTATTATTTCGAAACACCAAAGAAAATGGAAGGGAAAAGAATTGTTTTAAAAGAGTTTTCGGTTACAGCTACCGAAAATTTAATGATGTTAGCTGCTTTAACTAAAGGAAAAACAAAAATTGAAATTGCTGCTGCCGAGCCCCAGGTTCAAGATTTAGGAAAATTTTTAGAAAAAATGGGCTTGGCAATTGAAGGAATAGGAACGCATATTATTGAGATTGAAGGAAAAGAAAAACTTTCGGGAGCTGAATTTTCGATTTGCCCTGATCCTTTAGAAATCGGGACTTTTTTAATTGCTCTCGCCGTAACCGAAGGGGAAGGGAAAATAAAAAATATCAATTCTGATCATTTAACAATGTTTTTAGAAAAAATGAAGGAAATAGGAGTAAATTTTGAAATTGGCGAAAATGAAATCTTAATCAAGAAATCTACTGAATTTAAACCGACCAAAATTCAAGTTCTTCCTTATCCTGGTTTTCCAACCGATTTACAACCTCAAACCTCGGTTTTATTAACCCAGGCTCAAGGGAAAAGTTTAATTCATGATCCTTTATACGAAAATCGGTTCCAGCATTTACACGAATTAAGAAAAATGGGGGCAGATATCGAAATCACTGATCCTCATCGGGCTTTAATCTTTGGTAAAAAGGAATTGATTGGAAACAAAATAAATGCTACCGATATCAGGTCAGGCGCTGCTCTAATTTTAGCCGGTTTAATTTCGAAAGAAAAAACTCTAATTGAAAATATTTCTCAGATTGAAAGAGGTCACCAGAAAATTGAAGAGAAATTAAAAAAACTCGGCGCTAAAATTGAAAAAATTTAAACTTAGTTTAGTACATAAATTGCTCTACCAAAAAACTGTCTCCTTGACGATTTTTTTACCACTTACTATACGAGGTTAGGATTTGGTTTAAATCTATCCCCTATATCATTATAGAGTTTTGATCTCCATTAACTTTATTGCATGAATTTGATTTAAAGAGAGGATCTGTTAAAATAAATTATAAATTTGCTAAAATTATGAAAGAAATCCCCCCAGGTCCAAATCCACCAGAAGAGGTTTATGTGTTTATTGAAATACCAAAAGGATCCCAGAATAAATATGAATTTGATAAGAAATTAGAAGTATTTAAGTTAGATAGAGCCTTGCATTCCTCTTTACACTATCCTGCCGATTACGGATATATACCCTCTACTCTTTGTGGAGATGGTGATCCTATCGATGTTTTAGTCCTTACCACAGAACCTTCTTTCCCGGGTTGTTTAATTGAGGCTAGACCTATTGGTTTAATCGAGATGGAAGATGAAAAGGGTATAGACAATAAAATACTTGCAGTTTCTATAAATGATCCCAGGTTCTTCCATATGAAGGACATAAAGGATATTTCACAACACACCATGAAAGAAATTAAACACTTTTTTGAAACATATAAGGCACTAGAACCAAAAAAATGGGTAAGGGTAAGGGGGTGGTTTGGGAATAAGAAAGCGAAGAAGACGATAGCGGAATCGATTCAATTTTATAAAAAACAAAAGGGTAAAATTACTAACTTCTAGGTTAAGTTTTAGCGAGATTAAAAGTTTTAAGATTTAATTCCAGATATTTTTCTGGAATTATTTTTTTAATGGCTTTTAAAATTGAAACAGGTTTTAAAGGGATTAATTTTTTGAAGGAAGCTAAGCTTAATAAATAAATTCCAGCCACTATATTGGTTCCCAATTCTTTTTGACAAATATTGGCCGCCTCAATTAATGTCACTTTTTTAGAGATTTTTTTTAAGTTTTTCAAAATTTCTTTTTCGGTAAGGGGTTTTTGAAGAGGAATCGGGACAATATATTTGTTTATTAAAAAAGCTGTTTTTGAATTAGCAAAATAACAGGCTTTTAAGCATTCCTGCATTTCCAAACCTAAAATTAAATCTGCCTTTCCTTGAGAAACTAAAGGAGAAAAAATCTTTTTTCCAAACCTAAGATGAACCTCGACCGAACCTCCTCTTTGAGATAGACCATGGAGTTCCGAAGTTTTAATATTATAATCTTCAGATAGGGCCGCTTCAGCTAAAATTTGCAAAAGAGTAATTTGCCCCTGGCCACCAGTGCCAACAATTAACATATTAAATTGCTCAAAATTTTTTTTCATTTTAATTCAAGTGTTAGCGAGAATCAAGGTTCTGACGAAGTCAGGTTCTTACAAATTTACAAGGTCTTCGAGCGACAATTACTGAAACTTCTTTTTTATTTAAAAATTCTTTAACCGTATTAATAAACTCTTTTTGATGAATGGGGTCAATTACTTTTAAATTTTTTACTCCACAAGCCTTAACAATATCTTCTATCTTTATTGGATTTTTATCTTTAGGAGCTCCGGGATGAGGTTGATGACCAGTCATAGCCGTTGTTTGGTTATCTAGAATTATTATTAAAGGATTTGATTTGTTATAAACAGTATTAATCAAGGCGGGAATTCCAGCATGAAAAAAAGTTGAGTCACCAATAAAGGTAATTAATTTTTGTTTGGTGGCCTTTTTAATTCCGTGGGCAATTCCGACTGAAGATCCCATACAAAAAAGATAATCTTGAATATTTAAAGGAGGCAAACCAAACAACATATAACAACCAATATCTCCTCCAAAAATTACCTTTTTTGTATCTACTGCCTTTTTGATTGCTGAAAAAACAAACCAATAAGGACAACCAGGACAAAGTTGAGGAAAACGCTTAAGAATTTGTATTTTGTATTTTGTATTTTGTATTTTGTATTTTGTATTTGTAAACTTTGCTAAAGCTATTATGGCAATTTCGGGTTTTAGCTCGCCGACTTCGGGAATTAATTCTTTTCCAATGACTTTCAATTTGCAATTTACCTCCTTAGCTAATCTTTCAATCTCTTTTTCCAAATAAGGATCAAGCTCCTCCACTATCAGGACTTTTTTAAAATCCTTAATGAAATTTTTAATTTTCTTTTCTGGCAAAGGGTAAAAAAAGCCCAGTTTTAAAACCGGTAAATCTAAATTAAGTTCCTTTAAGGCCTCCATTACATATAAAAAAGAAATCCCGGATGTGATAATTCCTAATTTCAAATTTTTAATTTCTAATTTCTGAGTTTTAATTTTATTTATTGAGTTTTTTTCAGAAAATTCTTGAATTTTCTCTATTTTCTCTAAAAGTTCTTTTTTCATCTCTAAAACTCTGGGGGGCATGGTCACAAATCTTTTTGGCTCTTTAATAAATTTCCCTCCTATACCAGATTTGGTAATTTTTCCTAACTTTACTGGAGCTCGTTGGTGAGAAACCCTGGTAGTTGTTCTTATCATTACTGGGATTTTAAATTTTTCTGAGATTTGAAAGCCTAATTTTACAAAATCTTTGCATTCTTGAGGGTCAGAAGGTTCTAATGCTGGTATGTGAGCTAAGAGCGCTAACCCACGGGTATTTTCTTCTGATTGAGCTGAACTATGACAAGAAGGGTCATCGGCCACCACGATTACTGTTGGTCCTTTAGTGCCAGTATACAAAAAAGGAAGTAAAGCATCTAAACAAACATTTAAGCCGAAATCTTTCATTGCTACTAGAGTTTTTAATCCAGAAAAACTGGCTCCAATCCCAGCTTCCAAAGCCACTTTTTCATTAGTTGAGTACTCAAAATATAAATTTTGAATTTTGAATTTTGAATTTTGAATTTTGGAGAAAGTATCACCAATTTCTGACGCTGGTGTGCCAGGATAAGTTGAAACAAAATTAACGCCTTCTTCCAAGGCGCCTCTAACAATAGCTTCGTTTCCTAATAAAATAATTTTTTTACCTGGTTTATTCAAAAGAATCTCCTCCATATAAATTTATTCCACGGTAACTGATTTAGCTAAATTTCTTGGCTTATCAACATTGTACCCTCGCAACACCCCCACATGATAAGCGAAAAGTTGTAAAGGAATGAGGCTTAAAATCGGTGTTAACATTTCCAGAGTTTTTGGAATATAAATTACATCATCAGCTAAATTTTTAATTTCTTCGTTCCCTTCAGTAGCTACGGCAATAACTATTCCATTTCTAGCTTTAATTTCTTCAATATTAGAAATCATTTTTTCATAAACACTATTTGAAGGACAAATAGCAACAGTAGGAAAATCTTCATCAATTAAAGCGAGTTCACAGTGTTTTAGTTCTCCCCCTCGACATCCCTCGGCGTGGACGTAAGCTATTTCTTTGATTTTGTGGGCTCCTTCTCGAGCAGTAGGATAATCATATTTTCGGCCAATATACATAAAATTATTAAAAGTTTTATATTTCTGAGAGAGCTCTTTAATTTGGGAATCGGTCTCCAAAATTTTCTTTACCAGTTCAGGAATCTTTGCCAACTCTCTAGCAATCCGCTGCCCCATAACCAAAGCCATCTCTTTCTGTCTTCCTAAAAATAAAGTTAATAAAGCGAGGGTAGCAATTTGAGAGGTGGTGGCTTTAGTTGAGGCTACGGCGATCTCTGGACCAACCCTAAGATAAACTCCAGCATCAGTTTCTCGAGCAATTGAAGAACCAACCACGTTAACAATTCCTAAGCTCAATATTCCTTTTTGTTTTACCTCTTTTAAAGCAGCTAAGGAATCTGCTGTTTCTCCTGACTGAGAAACAAAAATAGCAGCTGTGTCTTTATCTAGAATTGGTTTTCGGTAACGAAACTCCGAAGCTGAATCAACTTTGGTTGGAATGCCGGCATATTCCTCAAGCATATATTCACCAACTAAAGCAGCATGACGAGCTGTGCCGCAAGCAATAATATTTAATCTTTTAATTTTCCTTAATTTATCATGGATTAATTCCAGGCCACCTAATTTTGCCATCCCTTCATTAGTCAATAATCTTCCTTTTAAAGTGTTTTCGATGCTTTCTGGCTGTTCCATGATTTCTTTTAACATAAAATGGGGGTATCCTTTCTTTTCCGCCTCTTCTACTTTCCACTCAATTGTTTCTAGGGGCTTTTCTTTTAAAATAAAGAAGTTGTCAGGTTTAATTACGGCAATTTCATTATCATCTAAATTAATAACCTGCCTGGTATGAGCAATTACGGCTGCTGGGTCAGAAGCAACTAGAAACTCTTCTTGACCTATTCCTAAAAGTAAGGGAGAAGAAAATTTAGCTACGACAATTTTTTCTGGGTCTTTCTTTGAAACAACGGCTATCCCATAAGCTCCCTTCACTTCTCTTAAAGCTTTTCTAACCGCTTCTTCTAAATTCCCTTCAAAATATTTTTCAATTAAATGACAAAGAACCTCGGTATCTGTCTCAGAAGAAAACTTATGGCCTTCTTTTATTAGTTTTTCTTTTAAAAATTGGTAATTTTCAATAATACCGTTATGGACTAAAAAAATCTCTTTTTTACAATCGAAGTGGGGATGAGCATTAACATCAGTAACCTGGCCAGTGGTAGCCCAACGAGTATGGGCAATTCCAATTTCTCCACTGGGATTAGGAAAATTCTGCTTAAACCCAGAAATTTTTCCTATTTTTTTAAATAAAAAAGGCTTCTCCTTATCAGAAATAAAAAAGCCAAAGCTGTCATATCCTCGATATTCCAGCCTTTTTAATCCTGATAGTAAGATTGGAAAAGCTGGTTTTTTGCCAATGTAGCCAACGATACCGCACATAAAATTAAACTACGATATTAATTAGTTTACCTGGCACAAATATCACTTTCTTGATTTCTTTCCCCTCTATCCAATTTTGCACTTTTTGGCGAGAAATTGCAAGTTTCTTAGCTTTCTCTTCTGAAACGTCAGCTTCAACTTCAATTTTGTCTCGGACTTTGCCATTAACCTGAATAATCAGAGTTACAATTTCTTCTTTGATTAATTTAGAATCATATTTTGGCCATTTTCCCAAAAAGATACTTTTTTTATTCCCTAATTTTTGCCAAAGTTCTTCAGCAACATGAGGAGCCATCGGTGATAAAAGAATTAAGAATAATGAATAATGAATTAAGGATATCTTTTCTTGTCTTTCTAGTTCATTAGCTAATATCATTAAGGTCGAAACTGCCGTATTAAATCTAAAATTTTCAATATCTTCAGTCACTTTTTTAATGGTTTTGTGAACCATTTTCTCAATTTTTGGCGAAGAGGACTTCGTCCTCTTCTTCACCTTCGCTTTCATAAATGGAAACTCAGTTTTTGAGTTTAAGTTCCAGACTTTATTTAAAAATCGATAGCAACCTATCACTCCTTTATCCGACCATTCGGTAGCCTGATCAGCCGGGCCCATAAAAAGTTCATAGAGTCGCATCGTATCTGCCCCAAATTTTTTAATTATACGGTCTGGAGTAACCACATTGCCTTTTGATTTAGACATCTTTGCTCCCTGATGATAGACTATGCCTTGATTAAATAATTTTAAAAAGGGCTCTGGAAAATAAATTAGTTTTTGGTCAAAGAGAAATTTGGTAAAAAAACGAGCATATAAAAGGTGCAGGGTGGCGTGCTCGGCTCCCCCAATATATAAATCAACTGGCAACCAATTTTTAATTTTTTCTTTTGAAGCAAATTCTTTTTTATTTTTAGGATCAGTATATCTCAAAAAATACCAAGAAGAACAAACAAAAGTATCTAAGGTGTCGGTTTCTCTTTTAGCAGCGGCCCCACATTTTGGGCATTTAACCTTAACAAACTTTTTAGATTTAGCTAAAGGGCTTTCCCCTTTGCCAGTTGGTTTAAAATCTTTAATCTCAGGTAGCTTTACTGGTAAATCTTTTTCTGGAACTGATACCTCTCCGCATTTCGGACAATAAATAATTGGAATAGGGACTCCCCAATAACGCTGTCGAGAGATTAACCAATCTCTCAATTTATAATAAATAACTGTTTGGCCGAGGTTTCGTTTTTTTAAATATTTTGTTATTTCTTCTCTGGCCTTGTCCGAATTTAATCCATTAAAAACTCCGGAGTTTACGAGAATACCATCTTCCTCAAAAGCCTGCTTTGCAGGCGAAGAAACTAAAGTTTCCTCTTTACCCTTCGCTAACGCTCGGGTAAGTGAGGATTTACCATCCATTGATTTAATTACTTCAATAATTGGTAGATTATGTTTTTTGGCAAAAATAAAATCTCTTCGGTCGTGGGCCGGAACAGCCATTATGGCTCCCGTACCATACCCCATTAAGACATAATCGGCTACAAAAATTGGCACTTCTTGATTATTAACCGAATTGATTGCCTTTATCCCTCGAATCTCAATCCCAGTTTTTTCTTTATCTTCAGTTAACCTTTCAATCTCTGTTTTCTTTTTTGCCTCTTCAATATATTTTTTAATCTCTTTCCAATTTTCGATTTTCAATTTTAAATTTTCAATAAGGGGGTGCTCGGGGGCAATAACTACATAGGTACAACCAAATAGAGTATCAGTCCGGGTGGTAAAAACCTCTATTTGATATTTGATATTTGAAATTTGAAATTTAATAGTTGTCCCTTCTGACCTACCAATCCAATTTTTCTGCATTATTTTAATTTTTTCTGGCCAATCGATTTTATTCAAATCATTTAATAATCTTTTAGTATAATCAGTAGTTTTCAGAAACCACTGTTCCAAATATTTTTTTTCAACCAGACTCGAGCAACGCTCACATCTTCCATCAATTACCTGCTCATTGGCTAAAACCGTTTTACAAGAAGGACAAAAATTTACTGCTGCCCCTTTTTTATAAGCTAAACCGGCCTGGTAAAGCTGTAAAAACATCCATTGAGTCCATTGATAGTAATTTGCTTCGGAAGAGCAAATTTCTCTTTCCCAATCATAGCCAAAACCAGCTGAAAGAAGTTGTTTTTTAATGTTAGTAATCGATTTTTTGATTAATTTAGCCGGATGAATGCCGGTTTTAATAGCGAAGTTTTCAGCCGGTAACCCAAAAGCATCCCAGCCCATAGGGTGGAGACAATTAAAACCTTCCATCATTTTCTTTTTAGCAATCAAATCAGAAAAAGTATAACCCCTAAGATGACCAACATGGACTCCCTCAGCTGAAGGATAAGGAAACATGTCTAAAACATAAAATTTTGGTTTTTTAGATTTATCTGGAGTTTTAAATAGTTTCCATTTCTCCCATTGTCTCTGCCACTTTTTCTCAATTTTTTGGGGATTGTATTCCATAATTACTTTTTAATTTTACCCCGCACATAATCTTTTGTAAAATTACTTTTCTGTATTCAAAAACTATAGCTTAAACCTGTAGTGTAGATTATGTGCGTGGTTTATCTTGTTTTTTTCATTTTGGCAATTTAAAAGGGCAGCTGCTAAAAAGAGGCAGCTGCCCTATTTGTTTTTATGAAAGCATCTCCACTAAAAGGTCACGCCTGTCCCATGCGCCTCCTGAATTTCATACAGTTCTTTTGCGACTTGCTGCAGGGGACGAACCTTGATCCCTGACACTTCGCCGAGCTTCTCTCCTGTTCTCAGTTCCGCATCAGCTAGATACATTTCTGTCGCCAGTGCACTTATTCTTGCTGGCAACTTGGGTGGTTCACTACAATAAGCTTTCCAGTTACGTATATCTTCTTTTTCTGCTCTACTCTTCGCTGCATCTACAATCTTCTTCCAGCCGGTATCAATATGCCAATTTCTCAAAAACTGCTTGCTTACATCGACATATATGCCAGCTGCTACTTTAACCATGAACCTATCTTCTTCCAAAGTGCCCAGAACATCAATTACCATAAACTCACCTTCTGAGTCTTTGGCGACTTCTATTTTGCCATCGTAATGCAAGAAACCCAACGACTCACAGTGGTTTACAATTATAGCATTGACTTCTGTTGCTAAAGCTTCCAGACAGTCCATCTCTTCAGGGTTTAAGCCGGCGAGAATCCTCGCTTCTTCCTTTGATAATACCCTATCTTCCTCTTCTAGTTTTGTAGACCAGCTGATTTTCACTGGTTCCAGCTTTTCATGTGGACATGGCATCTTAGCATAACCAAGCTCCTGATAGGTTCTTTTCCCGGCTTTTATCTTCTTCAGATCAGAGCTTTCCGGGTGAACACGAGTCCTATGAATTATTTCTATTGGAAGCAAGTAGTTTTTTAGCCCAGGAACAACATCTTTATAGGGTTCGGGGATATTTACCAAGGCAATATTCATTTTTGTTGGTCCTGTCATACCCCGGAAGTGCGTCTTGATACCTGTGGACTTAAGTAACTCAAAATGTTTCCTTGCAACAACCGCCATTGCTATTGCTTTGGCTGTGATAGGATCATTCAAGAATCTTCCCCAATCAAAAATAGAAAAGAAATTCAGAAATTGAAACGCACCATCTCCGAAAAAGTCCATACTTGGTTCTTTGTAAACCAGAGTTTGCTTTGCAGATCCCTCGTGGATTCTAATAGGTTTCGCTTCTGCCATTTCACTTCTCCTTTCTTTCACTTTCTTCAAATGCTTCATCGGGCTCGCCAGCCCGCGTTTTAATGTAGGCGACCAGTTTATCTCATACTCCCTGAGAAGCTATATCCGTTCTATCCGCAATTCCCAAACAGGCCAATAGAGCAGCATTTTTGAATCCAGCCTTACCGACGCCAGCAAACGCTACCGGACAACCACCTGGCATTCTAGATATTGAAAGTATAGCATCCATGGCATTTGGGAACTCGTCCGATGGAATAGCAACTCCGAAAACCTGTAATGAAAACTCTATTTCTGCAGCTATGACTCCTGGTAAAGCAGCGGACCATCCAGCGCCGGCGATAATCGAACTTGCACCCTCTCTTCTCGTCTTCTGGCAATGTTTCGCGAGACGTTGTTTGTGCCGATGAGTTGAGATGGCTGATACCCTATATCCTACCCCACATGCCTTAAGTACTCTGGTTGCGCCTTCAACAAACTTGGCATCACTCTTTTTGCTTCCTACCACAATATCTATCCATGGTTTGTTCATCTTTAATCCCCCTTTCTGGCTAAACACCTAGTATTTCTTGATAGAGCTTGGCTTCGTTCCTCAAAAGATATGGCACTGAGAAGATCTGGTGAAACTCTTCAATGTTTGTTTGGTCTTGGAAAATCTGCCTCAAGATCTCGTTCCAACTCCTAACATCGGCTTCACTAGCTTCAAGCTCAGGCGAAACCTCAAGCTTTCCTCTGAGAATGATGTCTTTGATGGAGATTGGGTTAGGTCTAGGCATCTGCTGGAACTTCAGAAGCAGTTCATCTGCCTGATTAAGTGAAACGGGAGGATCCTCTCGGAGTTGCCTTGCCTCATCTGTGGGCTCAAATACATTAAAGGCGGCTAACTGAACTATCCTATAAGCCTCCTCAGTGGAAAGACCAAAAGGAACGCCTTTCTTTCCGAGGAACTTTTTAACCTCTCCCGTTGCATAACAACCGCGGGAATCAATTACTTCTCGCAGCATATTGTCTGGATAGACCGCCAAACCTTTAAGAACCCTGGTCATTGTCTTGAGGGAGTGGATTGCAACATGGAAAAGATCAGGCCAAGCAACCCTTTCTACCGAAGACTGCTCAATCGCTCTCTCTTCCCAAGTTTTGATATTCTTCATAATCATACTCTGGAATCCCTCGGCTATTCTGGCCATGCCTTCCATTTGTTCAGTAGAGATTGTATTTTTCTTATGAGGCATCCTCGAGGAACCTTTTTGTCTTCTACCGAATGGCTCCTGATAGATTGGCTGGCCGCTCCGTGCTCCTAGACGGATAGCAGTGGCAATTTTGTCGAGAGTCATAACGGTCTGGCAAAGAGATTGAGCGAGTGGCGCATAAAGCTCTCTAGGCATAATCTGGGTTGCCCCGTAGAAGGGCTGGAAGCCTAGAATCCTCAAAGCTTCTTTTTCAAGCTTCGGATCTATGCCACCGTAATTGCCAACTGCACCAGAAAGCTTTGAGTAGCTCAGGTTACTCTTGGCTCTCCGCAAGTTAACCGCATCAACCCTTAAATCCTGATGCCAATCGAGACAACGTTTACCAAATGTCTGGAGTTCTGCTTCTTGACCATGGGTACGACCCATCATTATTGCGTAACAATATTTCCGAGCCGTATCCTTAAGAACAGTACTTAGTTCGGAGATACATTCTTCCACTAACCTAATTGACTCTTTTAACATCCAGACAAAAGCCGGCTCTTCTGTGTCATAAGAAGTAAGGTCTTCGTGCAGATAAGGCCTAAGAAGGAGTGGCAAAAAGCGTCTCCGTTCATCAAGAAAAGCATCTAGATCGTGGCCAATTTCTTTGTCTCGATTTTTCCACCAAGATATATCTATTGGGTTCTTTCTCAAGATGCGCCGCATCTTAAGCCATGTCTCTCTGCTCAGCTCACTCAAAGCAACCCTTGCTTTAATCACTGCCAACTCAGTTTTCTCCCAAAGGCTTAGCTTGTTCTCATCAGACCAAATTCTAGTAATTTCAGCTTGTTCATATCGTGGTATCATGTTTCCTCCTTTCAATATTTTTTTTGGAAGGTTCTGGTTTCGTGACTTTAGCCACGAAAAAAAGGAGCTATCCCTCCTTTTTTAAGATTATCAAATTTTAAAAGTTTGTCAAAATATCATTTTAAAATAATTTGAATAATTTTTTGGCGTTTTCAGTGGTAATTCTAGCTATCTCTTCAAAACTTAAGTTTTTGATTTTAGCAATTTTTTCTGCTACATATTTTACATACAAAGGTTCGTTTCTTTGATTTTCAAAAGGTGGTGGAGTTAAATAGGGACAATCGGTCTCGATTAAAATTTTATCTAAAGGCATTCTTTTAATGTTTTCTTCAAAATTAATTCCTTCAATGGTTTTAAAAATTATCCCATTAAATCCAATATAAAATCCCATTTTTAAATATTCTTGGAGTTGTTCGGTGGTTCCAACAAAACCATGCATCACCCCTTTTAATTGTTCATTATTCATTGCTCTCTGTTCATTGAGGATTTTTATTAAATCCTCGTGAGCCATTCGACAATGAAAAATTATTGGTAAATTTAATTCTTTAGCTAAATTTAATTGTTGGATGAGAGCTTCTCTTTGTTTTTCTTTAAAAAGTTCTAATTTTCTTTTTGTTCTCGGTTTCCAATAGTAATCTAAACCAACTTCACCAACAGCTACCACTTTTTCATTTTTTGCTAACTCTTTGTATTTTTCATAATCAAATTCAGGGGCCCAGCCTTCGGCTGGGAGGGTGGAGGGCGGGTTGGAGTCCTCTCTCGAATTAAAGGCGATCTCTTCCTGGTCTAATTTCATTTTCACCAAACCAGTGTTCAAATGAATTGGGTGTAAACCAATTGCAGCATAAACCCCCTTTTCATACTTTTCTGCAATCTCTACGGCTTTTTTACTGGTATCATATTGGGTGCCAATGTTAATTACCCAAATATCATTTTCCAAAGTTCTTTTAACAACTTCTTCGGAATCTGCTTTGTAGGCATTAAAATTTAGATGGGCATGAGTATCAATAAGCATAAATTAAATCCTCGGGAATAATGGTTTGGCTTTTTTAGTTTTTTCCGCCAGCTGGCGGATATTTTTTAATATCTTTTCTGAAGTTTCTGGTAAAAATGGCTGAAGCATCTCAGCGATATTACTAATAACAAATAACAAATCACCAATAACTTCTTTTTGATTTTTTTTCTCTTCCCAGGGTCTCTCTTTTTCAATATATCGGTCACAAAAACTAATCAATTCCCAAATTGAAATCAAGACTTCATTAAATTTAAATTGCTCTAAAGCTTTTTTATATTTTTCCCAAGTATTATCTATTTCTTTTTTAAGTTTTAAGTTTTGAGTTGTGGTTTTGAGTTTTGAGTTTTGAGTTTTGAGTTTTTTAGTCATAGTAAGGACCCTCGCCACTAAATTCCCCAACCCTTTCGCCAGATCCGAATTGTATCTTCCCTCAAATTTCTGGTAAGTGAAGTCACCATCTTCGGTCGGCGGAATTTCCCTCAAAAGAAAGTATCTTACCGGATCAGTACCATATTTTTTAACCAATTCAAAAGGATCAATCACATTTCCCAAACTTTTTGACATTTTTTGTCCACCAGAGGTTAAATATCCATGAACAAAAATTGTTTTTGGCAAAGAAATTTTAGCTGAAAGAAGGAATGCTATCCAATATATCCCATGAAATCTTAAAATTCCTTTACCCACAATATGTAATTTATTTTCATTTTTTTGCCACCATTCCTGAAATTTTTTACTATTTTCTGCATATCCCAAAGCAGTAATATAATTTGAAAGAGCGTCAAACCAGCACCATTGAATTTGACTCGAATCTCCTGACACTGGGATTCCCCACCCTCCGGCACGTTCGGCTAAACGGGAAATGCAAATATCCTCTAAGCCCTGATTTATAAAACTTAAAACTTCGTTTTTTCGAGCGGGGGGAATAATTTTAACTTCGTCTTTTTTGATAATCTTCTTTAATTGATTTTGGTATTTTGAAAGTTTAAAAAAATAATTTTCTTCTTCTACTAATTCGGGCCTAGTTTTATGTTCTGGACAAAGACCATTTACTAACTCACTTTCTTTCAGAAAAGCTTCACAACCCATACAATAAAGCCCACGGTATTTCTTTTTATAAATATCTTTTTGGCAAGCCTCCCATAATTTTTGAGCCCCCTTAATATGTCGCTTTTCGGTAGTTCGAATAAAATCATCAAAACTTAAATTAAGAGTTTTTTTTAGTCCATAAAATTTTTTAGCATTTCGGTCTACTAATTTTTTAACTGTGATTCCTTCTTCGCGCGCTGCCTGAACATTTTTTAAGGAATTCTCATCGGTTCCTGTCAAAAAGAAAACATTCTCACCCAAAATCCGATGATATCTAGCGATGACATCAACCTGAATAATCTCTAAAGCAAAACCACAATGTGGCTTTTCATTAACATATGGGAGTGCCGTAGAAAGATAGTATTTTATCACAGTTTTATTTAAATATAAATTTTTACTTCCCCTCAACCACTACCACAAATTCTCCTTTTATTTTATCTTTTTCTACTTTTTTAACCACTTCTCCTGTCGTTCCTCGATAGATGGTTTCAAATTTTTTTGTTAGCTCTCGGCAAACGACTATTTTAGGTTTTAGGTTATAGGTTTTAGCTTCTAGTCCCAATTCTTTAAGACTTTTGATAATTCGGTATGGAGATTCGTAGAATATTACCGAGTATTTTGAATTAACTATTTCTTCAAAAAATTTTTTCCTTTTCTTTTTAGTCGGAGGGAAACCCAAAAAAATAAATTTATCCATAGGGAATCCAAATACTGGCCGCTGCAGTTACTGCCGAAGGTCCAGGGAGAGGAACAATTTTTACTACCAGACCCGGACTCGTAATAATAGCTGAGATTAATTTATTCCCAGGATCAGAAATTCCTGGTGTTCCAGCGTCGGATACCAGGGCTAAATTTTTATTTTGTTTTAATAAATCCAAAATATAATCTACTTTCTTTAATTTGCTGTGCTGATGATAACTTAGGGTCGGAGTTTTTATCTGATACCGATCCAATAATTTCTTGGTTACCCTGGTATCTTCACATAAAATCAAATCAACCTCCGACAGTATTCGGAGGGCTCTTTTAGTTATATCTTCGAGGTTCCCAATGGGAGTGCTAACAATATAAAGATTTGACATATTATAGTGCTACTGCTTTTTCCTCCTTTCTTTTTTTTAAAAAATCTCTTAAAAATTCAAATAAAATTCCAGCTAAAGGAATAGCTAAAATTGCTCCTAAAATTCCTAAAAGTTTTGCTCCAATGGCTAAAGAAATTAAAACTAAAACCGGAGGAAGACCAACGAATTTTTTAGTTAAAACTGGAGTTAAAATATTTCCTTCAATTTGTTGAATTAGAATAAAAACAATTAAAACAAAGATTGCTTTCAGCCAAGAATCTAAAACCACAAATATAAAAGCTACGGCGCCGGCTATAATTGGACCTAAAATTGGAATAAAATCTAAAATCCCAGCTAAGAAGGCTAGGGAAAGGGCGTATTTTACATCAAATAATTGAAGGGTAATAAAAACGGCTATCCCAACAAAAAAACAAGTTAGAATTCTGGCTCCAAACCAACTAGAAACCTTAGCTTGAGACCTCTCCCAAACAGATAATATAGAAGCTTCATGTTTCTTAGGAGAGAAAAGCCCTAAAATTCTTTCCACTCCCTTTTCTTCTAAGGAAAGAAAGAGAGCGATAGCCAGAATAAAAATGGTAGAACCAATCCCGCCAAAAATAATAGCCAGAGCACTCAAAATATCGGCTGAAGCCCTTTGAAGCATTACTCCCAAAGTTTGGGTAAAACTTTCCATGCTTTCAAAAGCCTCAATCCCTAATCCTTTTAAAGAAGGAGCAATTCTTTCAAAATATTGAGGAAAAAGTTGAGAGAATTGTTGGATTTCAGAAATAAACATTGGGGCCGTTCCGTAAATGACGAGTCCTAGAATTCCAAAAATGGCAAGATAAACAAAAATTACCGCCAGAACCCTAGGTAGACGACGGTGTAAAAAATTAATTGCTGGATTAAATAAAACTGAGATGATTAAGGCGAAAATAACCAAAATCAAAATATCTCTTATCAAATAAAGAATATAAAAACAGACAAAGGCAATGGCGATTTTTAAAATCGTTCCCCAAGATATATCTAAAACCTTTTCACCATTCATAATTACAAAGTAATCAAGGTTCTCGCGATAGCGAGGTTCTTATAATTTTAGTAATTTTTGAAACTTTTCCTTATCTTTAAATGGACCAATTATGGCTAAATTTAATTTTTGAGGCTGGAAAATATCTTTAGCTACTTTCAAAATATCTGATTGACTAATTTTATCAATTTTTTTAAAAATCTCTTTTAGGGTTAAAATTTTCTTCTCTAAAAGTTCCTGGCCGGCGTAGAAAGAAGCTTGAGCGTCAGAAGATTCCAAAAGCAGAGCTGTTTTTCCTTTTATGTAATCTTTGGCTTTTTTAAGTTCATTTTTGGGAACTTTTTTTTGAGAAATTTTTTTATATTCTTTCAAAATGGTTGAAATAGCTTTTTTAACATTTTTATTATCTACCCCAGCCTGAGTAACCAAATATCCAGTATCAGAATCAATCTCAGAGTTTGTTTTAATATAATAAGCTATTCCTAATTTTTCTCTTATTTCCACAAACAAACGAGAGCTCATCATTCCTCCTAAAATTATTTCCAAAAGTTCCAAGGTATATCTCTGAGGATGAAAAATGTTATAAGTTCTTACCCCTAAAGCTAAGTGGGTTTGGTCAGTCTTTTTGGGATATAAAAGAGACTGAGGTTTATTTTGCCTTTCTATTACTGGAGATTTAGGTTTGGGCTTAGTGGTTTTTATTTCAGAGAAATATCCCTTAACTTTTTCTACCACTTTAGAGCCTATTTTCCCTGTCAGACAAATGATGGTATTAGAAGCCACATATTGGTTTTTCATATAATTTAAAATTCGCTCCCTTTTAATCCTGGATATGTTCTCTTTGGTCCCAAGCACTTCCCAGCCAGCTGGTTGGTTTCCATAAAGCAATCTTTTCCAAAGATCTCCAATGTATATCATCGGCGTATCTAAATACATATTTATCTCTTCAATAATTACTCCTCTCTCTTTCTCTATTTCCTTTTTTGGCAACAAACTATTTAAATAAATGTCAGAGACCCAATCTAAAGCTAAATCTAAATGAGAAGCCTCAACTTTAGCGAAGTATCCAGTATATTCTTCGCTGGTAAAAGCGCTATAAATTCCTCCAACTTTATCTAATGGTTCTACTACTTTTAGAGGAGAAGATCTTTTTTTTGTTCCTTTAAAAAATAAGTGTTCGAGAAAGTGGGAAATACCATTTATTTCTTTGGTTTCATACTTAGAGCCAGTTCCCACTAATACTAAAACTGTTGCTGCCTGGGTTCCTTTTTGAGGAATTGTAATAATTCTTAAACCATTTTTTAGAGTAGTTTTTTTGAACATTGAGATAAATCTAAAGATTTATGAGATGTGAAATGAATTTTTAATTCATTGAACATTTAAATCTCCAATTTTTCTTTTAAAACCTCAATTAAATCCTTAATCTTGACCCTTTCTTGTTTCATAGTATCTCTATCGCGGATAGTGACATCCTCTTGTTTCAAAGTTTCAAAATCAGTGGTAATTGCAAGAATTGTTCCAATTTCGTCTCCTCTCCGATAGCGACGGCCGATTGAACCTAATTCATCATATTGGCAAACGAAATGAGGTTTTAATAATTGATAAACTTCTTTGGCTTTTTTGACTAATTCTGGTTTATTTCTAACTAAAGGTAAAACCGCTACTTTTATTGGAGCCAGGGTTTTATGAAGCCTTAACAAAACTTCAATCTCTTTAGCTGCTTTGGTAGTTTTAGTTCTTCCGCCTTTTATTTCTTGATAAGCATCACAAAGAAAGGCAAAAAAACTCCTATCGGCTCCTCCTGAAGTTTCAATAATATAAGGGGAATATTTTTCCTTAGTTTCTTCATCAAAATATTCAAGGTTCTGACCTGAATATTTTGAATGATTAGATAAATCAAAGTCTCCCCGATTATGAACTCCCTCGATTTCTTTCCAACCAAAAGGAAATTTGTATTCAATATCTATTTGTTGTTTGGCATAATGAGCTCTTTCTTCGACTGGAACTTCTCTAATTCTCAGATTCTCTTTTTTAATTCCTAAATTTAGATACCATTTTACTCTTTCTTTTTTCCAATAATCGAAATATTTAATAGCCTCTTTGGAATGGCAAAACCATTGCATCTCCATCTGCTCAAATTCTCGAGTTCGATAAATAAAATCTTTGGGAGTAATTTCATTTCTAAAGGCTTTGCCAATTTGGGCTACTCCAAAGGGAATTTTTAGTCGCATGGAGTTTAAAATATTTTCAAAATTAACATAAATCCCCTGACAGGTCTCAGCTCTTAAATAGGTAGTGGCAGCTTCCGCCTCAACTGGTCCGATAAAAGTTCTCATCATTAAATTAAACTTTCTAGATTCAGTTAATTTCCCACCGCATTCCGGACAAACTTTCTGCTTTATCTCATCAGCTTTAAACCTCTTATGGCAAGATTTACATTCCACTAATTCATCGGCAAAACCAGCTGTTAAATGACCTGAAGCCTGCCAGACCTTTGGCGACATTAAAATTGCTGCATCCAACCCAACCATTCCGCCAGCTGGCGGATTCTGTTTTTTTATCATTTCTTTCCACCAGGCCAACTTAATATTATTTTTCATTTCTACTCCTAAGGGACCAAAATCATAGCCAGAACTAAAACCGCCATAAATTTCAGAAGATGGATAGACAAACCCTCTCCTTTTAGATAAAGATATAATTTTTGCCATTAGGTTTTCCATATATTACTGTACTCGACCCATTTCTTCGGTTATGGTTGGGTCATCTGGCAAAGTCGTATTGATGTTAGAGGCTGTTTGGCCTAAAGTTTCTTTGGTCCAACTATCCTCACCCTCTAATTTAGCCTGACCAATAATTTCTGGAGTCTGGCCTATTTGGGCGCTATCAGGAGTTAAAGCAACCTGAAAAGCAATGTTTGGCCCCCCGCCATCGGTGGCGGGTAAAATTCCCTGAGCTACTTTTAAGTTGCCTACGTTCCAAACAATTTCTCTCGATTGAGAATCAAAAGTAAATTTTTCAGTTTCTTCCTCGGGGAAAATTTTACCAGTTAATTTCACATTTTTGGGTAGGGTTGCCTTCACTTTTACATTTTGAACATCGTTATAATAATTTTTTACTTGCCACATTATGGTAAAATAACTTTCCTGGCCTACTTTTGGGGGAAGAGGGCCTTCGCTTAAAAAAATCTCATCATTAATATAGCCCTTTTGAGTAATAACTAATTTCGAATTAACTTTATTTACAAATTCTTCTTTAGCCTGGCTTAAATAAATTTTATTTTTTATCACCTCTTTCCCTTCCAATGAAGAGATTTCCCACTCCTCTTTTAATTTCACCCAAAATTCGACTTCCCCTTCCTCCTGAACATTTAAAAATTGGAGATCTCCTACTCTCCTCCACTCCCACAAGATGGAGTTATCTCCTAGTTCGTATTCTCCATCAGGAGCTCTCAAGGTTTCTAAATTGAAAGCTGCTCCAGTTAGGGTGGTTACTAAAGACAAATCGATTAAGGTTTCCTCTCCAATGTTCTTAAAGAAAATTTCATAATGGAGCGAGTCTCCAGGATTGGCAATATATTCTGGGTTACCATTAATTTGCTGAGTGATATACAAAGCCGGCTTTATAATCTCCACTCCTTTAACCGCTTTTTTTAATAAGACAAACTCTCCTTCTTGCCAGGTGCCTAATTCAGCTTGAAAAATTTTTTGCTCTCCAACCTCTCCTCTAAATCTAGCTACTATTTCGATTCTCCCACCTTCGGCTTTATTTAAAGGTGGAATTTCCCACTCAATTTTTTCTAAAGATGGAGGGGTAGATTCGATGAACTCAAAACCTAAGGGGTATTCAACTTTGCATCTCAAATTTGAAAGAGGATAGTCAATATTTGAAAAATAATTCAATCTAAATTTAAACTCTTTTCCAGACTCGGCCTTAGAAGGTAAATCGAATTCAAAATTTAGAGGAACGGACTTAATAACAGTAGTAAAAGTAGTGGTTGACTCATAGCGGGCTTTTAAATTTTTGGGCCGATAACTTAAAGTGGCTTTAGCTATTTTAGCTTCTCCTTCTTTTCCCAAAAGCCTAGCTCGAATACGAAGAACTTGTTCTTCGTTAGGATAAACGGTTTGAAGGAGTAAATTTTTCCTTAAAGATTTTTTTTCTTCTGGTGACTCTTCTTTTTCTACCAAAAGACATTCTAGAGAATTAGAAGGGCACTCAAAAATAAGTTCTGGCTCTTCTAGTCTAACATTTCCGTTATTTTTATACTTCACAACGTACTCAATTTCCTGGGCCAAAACTGTTTCTTCTGGGGCTAAAATTTCCAAATTTAAAACTTCTTTTGAATAAATATTCTTTTGCCAATAATAGAAACCGGCTATACCCGCTAGAGCAGCCAAAAGAATTAAGAATGTGATAAATTTTCTTCGCATATAAAAGAAAAATAACTTTTTGAAAATAATTCTAATGATTTTAAATATTTTGCCTCGATTTTTAATTTAGAAAGAATCGGCCAATTTTTTTCAAGAATAATTCTTAAAATTTTCACCGTCTCAGAATCTATCTCTTTGCCTACCCGAGCCGCAGCGAGGGGTGAAGAAGAGGATTTGTCCTCTTCGACTAATTTTAGTTTTTTAAAACAGCTTTGGCAAATTATTCCTCCTTCTTTTAGGTTTAAATAAAGTTTTTCAGGCAGTAGTTTTTTTTGACATAAAGAGCAATTATAAAGTTCGGGCTGATAACCTAAAATAGAAAGAAGGTTCCAGAGAAAATAGTAATAAAGTAATTGCTGATTGTTGCTTGTTGATTGCTGATTGTTTAGTTTTTGAAAAGTTTCGTTTAGTAAATTCCAGGTTTTTTCATCCGCTTCTTGGCCTTTTATTAAATTATCTAAAACTTCTGAAATTCTGTAAGCGATGGGTAGTCTTTCCAAGTTTTTTCTCAGAATTGGAAAATTTTCAATCAAGATAGCATCAGTTAAAGTTTTATGAGTTTTCCCTTGAATAAACTCAATTTCTGATAAATAAAAAAGTTCAAGACCTCCCTTTAATTTTGACTTAATCTTTCTCTCGGCTTTGGCTAAAATTTCGAGCTTTCCAAAATCTTTGGTGTA
>CAZWEN010000005.1:0-22659 GCA_964632775.1 uncultured Candidatus Saccharibacteria bacterium
TCATTCCTAAAATTCCTTTTCCTCCTCTTTTTTGAATTTTATAAGTAGCCGGGTTCAATCTTTTGATATAACCCCCCTGAGTTAAGGTAATAATAGTTTCTTCTTTGGGAATTAAATCTTCTTCGGCAATTTTGCCAACTTTTTGGAGATAAACTTTGGTTCTCCTTTCATCACCAAAATTCTCTTTTATTTCTCGCAACTCTTTCTTAACTACTTCTTTTATTTTTTGGGGGCTCTTTAAGATAGCAGTTAATTCTTTAATTTTAATTTTGATTTCTTTTAATTCATCTTCAATCTTTTTTCTTTCCAATTTAGCTAAAGCCGAAAGTTTTGTTTCCAAAATAGCATTAGCCTGAATTTGAGTTAATTTAAACTTTTTTATTAAGTTTTTCTGGGCCTCTTCCCGGTTAGCTGATTGTTTAATTGTTCTAATTACGGCATCGATATTGGTTAAGCATTTATCTAGTCCTTCTAAAATATGAGCTCTTTCTTTGGCTTTCTCTAAATCATGCTTTGTTCTCCTAAAAACTACTTCTTTCCGATGTAAAAGATAATAATTTAAGAATTCTGTTAAGTTTAAAACCCGAGGCTGGATTCCTTCCACTATAGCCAGCATATTCAAATGGAAAGTTTTTTGGAGGTCAGTAAATTTGTAAAACCGATTTAAAATTTTCTGGGCTATGGCGTCCCGCTGCAAATCAATAACAATTCTCATCCCCTCTTTGTCTGATTCATCTCTAATATCTTTTATTCCCTCAATCTTTTTTTCTTGAGCTAAGTGGGCCAATTGCTCAACTAAAGAAGATTTCTGAACTTGATAGGGAATTTCCGTAATAATAATTTGGAGTCTGCCTTTTTTATCCTCAGTGATTTCGGCCTTACCCCTGGTAACAATCGGCCCCTTTCCTTGAGAATAGGCTTGAATTATCTCTTCTTGATTAAAAATTTCTCCTCCAGTTGGGAAGTCAGGACCTTTGATAAATTTTAATAAATCTTCAGTAGTGGCTTTGGGGTGGTCAATTAAATAAGTAGAAGCGTCGCAGGTTTCCGAAAGATTATGGGGAGGAATATTGGTGGCCATGCCAACCGCAATTCCCAGAGAGCCATTTAATAAAAGTTGGGGAAGAGGAGAGGGCAAAACAGTGGGTTCTTTTCTGGTCCCGTCATAATTATCAACCAAATCAACTGTATTTTTTTCAATATCTTTGAGCATTTCTTCCCCAATTTTTGAAAGCCGACATTCGGTATACCTTTGGGCAGCAAATTCTGATGGGTCATCGATCGAGCCCCAATTTCCCTGACCATCAATTAGAGGGTACCTTAAGGAAAAGTCCTGAGCCATTCTGGCCATAGCGTCATAAACTGAAATATCACCGTGAGGATGATAGCGGGCCAAGCAGGTACCGGTAACGTGAGCCGATTTTCTATACCGGGCAGTGTGAATTAAACCCTCCTCCTTCATCACATATAAAATCCTTCGGTGGACTGGTTTTAATCCGTCTCTGACATCAGGTAAAGCCCGGGAGATAATTACCGACATGGCATAATCAATGTAAGAATCCCTCATCTCTTCGGTGATTTCCCTGGGTTTGACGTAACCAATTTCCGTATTTTTTGGTTTTGGGTCTTTGGCCATATTATTGTTCTTTTAATATTTCTTCAAATTTTTTTAGCTCTTCCTCTGAAATTTCTGGCATTTCAAACTTTGGTAGGCTTTTAAATCCTTCTTCTAGTTTTGGCAACTGGAGCTCTTCTTTAATTTTTTCTGATTGGAAACTTTTTATCTGCATCTGTAAATTTTTAGCCCACCAGATTAATAAAGAAATCCCAACGATAATTACTATCAACCAAAAAATGGTTTTTCTTTTTTCTTCTGGTAAATTTTGTATTCTCTCAATGAATTTCATTAGGGTTTTAATACAATAATCTTGGCTTCTTCTTCTGAGAGGTCTTTCTTTTTAATTGATAGTTTTGGCAAAGATTCAATTGATTTTATCCCCATGGTCTTTAAAAATTTATCCAACCCGTCTAACTTTATTTTCAATTTTGGTATTTGGTAGTGCATCGGAATGATAATTTTAGGTTCAATTTGAGCCATTATCTTGGGAGCCTCTTTTGAAGAAATAGTATAAATTCCTCCCACCGGAATCATTAAAATATCAACCTCACCAATTTTTTCCAGCTGGTCAGCGGTTAATTCTTTTTGGCCTAAATCTCCTAAATGACAAAGACGCATTCCCTCTACTTCAATAGTATAAATAGTATTAACACCCCTTTCTTTGCCTAGAAGATTATCGTGCCAGGCCGGGATTCCTTGCAGGGTAACTTCTTTTATTTCGTATTCGCCGGGTCCCTCAATTAAAAAAGGGCTACCCGAAACTGCTTTAATATTGTTGTAATCACGATGCTGGTGCGTTACTAATAAAATATCAGCTTCCATCTTTGGAACCCTGAGACCAATTTCTTCTGAGAAAGGATCAATGACAATTAAAACTTGATTGTTTTTTTCTCGGCGGGCAATAATTTGAAAACAGGATTGCCCATGCCAGAGGATAGTCATATAAATAAATTTTATCATAAATTAAGTTGCACTTCAAATCTTTTTGTGATATATTACCCGATGATGAAAAAATTGTCTGAAAAAAACAATTTAGTAAAACCACCAAAAGTTGGGGAAATTATTGAAGGAAAAGTTATCGGCAAGGAACGCCAGGCATTGTTTTTGAACTTGGGAAATATAGGGACGGGGATAATTTACGGAAAAGAATTCCAGGAAGCTAAAGAGGAGTTAAAAAATCTAAAAATTGGAGATGGTATTTTTGCCAAAATAGTCGATCTGGAAAATGAGTTAGGTTACATTGAATTATCCGTAAGCCAGGCTTCCAATGAGTTAATTTGGGAAGGATTAAAACAAAAAAAAGAAAAAGGAGAAATTATAGCGGTTAAAATTTCCGGAGCCAATCGGGGAGGATTATTAACCGAAATCTCAGGGGTCTCGGCTTTTTTGCCGGTTTCTCAATTATTACCCGAGCATTATCCGAGAGTAGAAGGAGGAGATTCATCTAAAATCTTGAGAGAACTCCAAAAGTTTGTTGGTAAAATATTAGAAGTAAAAGTTTTTGACCTTTCTCTCAGAGAAAAAAAATTGATTTTATCTGAAAAGGTAAAGGAAATTGAAAAAATAAAAGAGATTTTAAAAAAATACAAGGTAGGCCAAGTGGTCAAGGGAGAGATTACTGGTATCACTGATTTTGGAGTATTTCTAAAATTTGGTTCTGAAAATCTGGAAGGACTAATCCACATTTCTGAACTCGATTGGGCAATCGTTGCAGATCCTAGTGAAATTGTCAAGGTTGGGGAAAAGCTTCGAGCAAAAATTATTGACATTTCCGACGATAAAGTTTCTTTATCTTTAAAGACCTTGAAAAAAGATCCTTGGCGAGACATTGAAAAGAAATATAAAAAGGGAGATGTAATTTCAGGGAAAGTAACCAAATTCAATCCCTTTGGAGCCTTTATTCAAGTTACCCCAAAAATTCAAGGACTTTGTCATATTTCGGAATTTGGAAATCAGACCAGGATGGCTGAGCGATTAAAAATTGATAAAAAATATGATTTTCAGATTCTATCAATTAACCCTGAGGAACATCGCATGACTCTAAAATTAGTCGAAAAATGATAATTTAATAAAATAATGACCGATCGAATACTCTAATATTGAAAATGAAACGGTGAATAAAGCCGTTTTCTTGTTTTAGGTACATACTTGACAAATCTGAAATAAAATGCTATAAAAGGATTAGTACAGGGACAATTAAGTTCCTGAATAAAATTTAATAGGAGGTGACGGAATGTCAAAGACCGAAGAACTGGTCGATCTGATTGTAAGACTCGCCTTAGAAGAGGCAACTCCAGAAATCAAGACCTTAGTTGGTCATCGGTTTCCGGACGATGACGTCTGGCTTTGCTGCTGGTTGGCGAAAAAATTTATTCCTAAAGCAGCGAATGCTGAGATCGTCTTCATCAACGCTGGGGAATTTCTACCTGGCTCAGAGAAAGATCCTTCAATACTTCACTTCGATACTGGGGGAGGAGAATATGACCAACATAGTAAGAGTTTAAAAAGGGCTAGTAGTACCACCATTCTTGCGGAAAAGCTTGGTCTTTCTGATGACCCCGGCTTAAAGCCATTAGTAGAAATGGTCACGGCAGTGGACAATATTGAACCGCTTCTGCCTGATAGTATCCATTTTACTATCGAGGGATATCCTCGGATGTTCCAAAGTAATGGAACTATCGATTGGCGACAAGTACAAGAACGGGTTTTTGAGCTTTTTGATATTGTTTATAACCAAGCGACGATTAAAGCTCGAAGTCGTGAAAACCTCAAAAAGTACGCCGAATGGACTACCTTACCGAATGGACTGAAGATAGCTTCCCTTCTCTGGCACCCAGAGTCTCGGGAAGCAGCTTTTGAAGCAGGAGCGGCAGTAGTAATCTGGACCCAGTCTAAAGGACCTCATTATTTTTATACTGGCATCCAGTCCAACCGCAACTATCCAGCACTCCGACTGAATAAAATAGCTGCTTTTCTCCGATTCGCCGAAGCTCAAACCCGGAACATTCATGTTAGCAATAAAGACCTCACTTACACCGGTCGGGGGGAACCGATATCTGTCTGGTTTCTTCATGACAACCTAAAACTAATTCTTAATGGCAGCCGAAGCTGGAAACCTTCTGAAGATGAATATACTAAACTCCAACCTCGGCAAATTATAGGATTAGTCCATAAGGCCTTATCTACTATCCCTTCTGAAGTTGTTCAAAAATGGAATAAAAGATAAGGTCTCTAGATGGCTTTGTCAGTTCTTAGTTTATTTGGACAAAGCCATCTTTTTTTATACTTGAAATTTTTTAAAATTTTGATATATTAAATATACAAAGGATGAAAAGATTAACTAAAAATTTTATTTTTATTTTGCTGATTTTCCTGATAATTTCAGGGGTCTTTGCCTTATTCCAGCAACCGTTTGAAAAAGAAAAGGAGTTATCAATTACTCAATTAGTTAAAGAAATTAACGAAGAAAAAATCAAGAAAATAACCGTTTCTGGTTCAGAACTTTCAATTTTATATCTTGACGATTCCAAGGCTAAATCAAGAAAAGAAACCGAAGCTGCCCTTTCTGAATCTTTAATAAATTATGGAGTAGATAAAGAGAAATTAAGTAAAGTGGAAATTGAAGCAAAGAAGGAAGGAGGGACCTGGGCTTGGTTAGGACCGATTTTAATCCTTTTACTTCCCCTTTTACTCTTTGGTTTCTTTTTCTTTATGATTTTCCGACAGGCCAAAACCGGAGCAATGCAGGCTTTTGATTTTTCCAAAGCCAGAGCCAGATTATTTGGAGCTGAAGGTCATCCTAAAGAGAAAATTACTTTCAAAGACGTAGCTGGTCTAAAAGAGACTAAAGAGGAATTAAAAGAAGTGGTAGATTTTCTAAAAAATCCTAAAAAATATTTAAGTATGGGGGCAAGGATACCGAGAGGGGTATTGCTTTTGGGTCCTCCTGGTTGCGGTAAAACTCTTATTGCCAGAGCAATGGCTGGTGAAAGTAATGTTCCTTTCTTTTCAATTTCTGGCTCAGAATTTGTTGAAATGTTTGTCGGAGTGGGGGCAGGAAGAGTTCGGGATTTGTTCTCTACTGCTAAAAAAGCCGCTCCAGCCATAATCTTTATTGACGAACTCGATGCCATTGGCAGGCATCGAGGAGCTGGCCTGGGTGGAGGACATGATGAAAGAGAACAAACTTTAAATCAAATTTTAGTTGAAATGGATGGTTTTGAAAGAGATACAAAATTAATTGTCTGCGCCGCTACTAACAGGCCCGATATTTTGGATCCTGCTCTTTTGCGACCGGGCAGATTTGACCGAAGAGTAGTTTTAGATTTACCAGATATTAATGATAGAGAAGAAATTTTGAGAATTCATTGTCGAGGAAAGCCCCTGGCTTTAAATGTTAATTTAAGAGAAATTGCTGAACGTACTCCGGGATTCTCGGGGGCTGATTTGGCTAATTTAGTTAATGAAGCGGCAATTTTTGCTGCCAGAAGAAATAAACATCAAGTTTTTCAAGAAGAACTTTTAGAATCAATTGAAAAAGTTTTGTTGGGGCCGGAAAGAAAAAGCCATATTTTATCAAAGAAAGAAAAAGAGATTGCTGCTTATCATGAAACTGGTCATGCTTTGGTTTCTTCTTCGCTTTCCGAAGCCGAGCCGATAAGAAAAATTTCAATCATGGCTCGGGGTTTGGCGGCTGGTTACACTTTAAAAATGCCGAAAGAAGAAAGAAAAATTAAAACCAAATCAGAATTTTTGGCTGAAATGGCCACTTTGTTGGGAGGTTATTGTGCCGAGAAATTAAAATTTGGTGAGATTACTACTGGAGCGGCTAATGATTTGGAAAGAGCGTCTGAGCTGGCCAGAAAATTAGTTAAAGAATATGGAATGTCCTCTCTGGGTCCGGTTTCCTTTGGAGAAAAAGAGGAATTGGTATTCTTGGGCAAGGAAATTTCTGAACAAAGAAATTATTCTGAAAAAGTGGCAGCCCAAATTGATAAAGAAGTTTCCAAGTTCATTAAAAATGCTGAAGGTCAAGCCAAAAAAATTTTGTTAAAAAAGAAAAATTTATTGGATAAAGTTGCTAAAATTCTAATCGTCAAAGAAACAATCGAAAGGGAAGAGTTTGAAAAATTAATCGGCGAAGTGGTAGAAATTAAACCTAAAAGACCCTTGACTAAAAAAGGGAAATCGATAAAGGTGAAGATTAAGCGCGTGTAGCTCAGTGGTAGAGCAGGGTCCTTATAAGGCCAAGGTTCGATGGTTCGAGTCCATCCACGCGCACCATGGGCGCGTAGCTCAGTTGGTTAGAGCGCTTCACTGACATTGAAGAGGTTCAGAGGTTCAAGTCCTCTCGCGCCCATATGAAATTTGATATCCTTTATGAAGATGAGAATGTTTTAGTAATTGATAAGCCGGCTGGAATAAATTCTGATGATTTTGAAAGAAGAGTTCATAGATTGGATAAAGATACTTCAGGGATACTCTTAATCGCGAAAAACGACAAGGCTTTAGATTTTTTACAAAAACAATTTAAAGAAGGTGAAGTGGAGAAAAAATATCTGGCTTTAGTTGTTGGTAATATTAAAACTGAGGGGGGTAAAATTGAAACCTTAATTGGCCGTTCTCCCGGAGATAGGAGAAAACAAAAAGTTTATTTGCCCCGGGAGCCCGGCTCTGAAGGAAAAAGAAAGGCCGTAACCGAATATAAAGTTTTGCAAAAATTTGAAAATTATACTTTAATAGAAGCTCTTCCGAAGACCGGAAGAAAACATCAAATTAGAGTCCACTTAGCTTATCTTTCGCACCCGATTGTTGGAGATAAAATGTATGGATTTAAAAATCAACCCTTGCCCAAAGGATTAAAGAGACAATTTTTACACGCCAACCATTTAAAGGTAAAATTACCAAATGAAAAAATAAAAGAGTTTAAGTCGGACCTACCCAATAATTTAAAACTATGTCTACAAAGCTTGAAACTTTTAACAAGCTCCAATTAAAAACTGATTTACCGGATATCCGGCCAGGAGACACGGTTAGGGTTTATCAAAAAATTAAGGAAAAGGATAAAGAAAGAACCCAAGTTTTTGAAGGTCTAGTTATTGCTAGAAAACATGGTAAGGGGATTACCTCAACTATTACAGTAAGAAAAATAATTTCGGGAATCGGAGTGGAAAGAATTTTCCCGGTTCACTTATCAACTATCGAAAAGATAGAAATTTTAAAAAGAGGGAGAGTCAGAAGAGCAAAACTTTACTATTTGAGAAAAGTTAAGGGAAAAAGGGCCAGATTAAAGAAAAAAGAATTTGCCGAAGTAGTAGCAGAAGAAAAACCAGAAAAGGAAAAAACAGAAAGATGATTTAAGCGCGGGTGCTGTAATCGGTAGCCAGGCTAGCTTGAGGTGCTAGTGTCCGTATGGACGTGGAGGTTCGAGTCCTCTCCCGCGCACAACTGGGCACTTGGCGCAGTGGCTAGCGCGTTCGGTTTACATCCGAAAGGTCAGAGGTTCAAATCCTCTAGTGCCCACAAATCTTGATTAATGATCATTGATTAATTATCATTATATTAGGCCGCGGTAGCTCATTGGTAGCAGCATTTCTCTGAAAAAGAAAGGGTAGTGGGTTCGATTCCCACCCGCGGCACAAAATGCGGGAGTAGTTCAGTGGTAGAACGTTTCGTTGCCAACGAAAAAGTCGCGGGTTCAAGTCCCGTCTCCCGCTCATTTTTAGGCTTGACAGTCCCTTGTGGATAAGCTAATATGGTAAAACTGAGCACATAATAAGTTATGTGCTTCGGTTTTAAAATGAGGATAAACTTAAAAATTCTAATTATTTTAGGCACGGCTGGAATTTTAATTGGGTTGTTACCAATTTTGGAAACAAAATCCCAAGAGACTGAGAACTGGGCCGAGGTTTTGGTGGTAGAAAAGCGGCAGCCAGCAAGGTTAGCTATGGTTGAAGAAAACAGTCTTTTGGCAATATCTAACCCTTCTGGCCCAGAGTCTCAGGTGACTCGAAAAATAAGAGTGGTGGTCACAGCTTATTCCAGTACGCCCGCGCAGACAGATGACAATCCTTATATCACGGCTGCTGGAACCTGGGTCAAAGAGGGAATTATAGCAAATAATCTTCTTCCTTTTGGAACAAAAATTAGGATTCCAGAACTTTATGGAGATAAAGTTTTTGTAGTTGAGGATCGAATGCATTGGAGAAAAGGATATTATCATGTCGATATTTGGTTTGCTTCTTATGGAGAAGCTAAAAATTTTGGAGCAAAAAGAACTTATATTGAGGTATTAGAAAGTTAAATTTTGAAAACAAATTTAGAAATTAAACAGCCCGTACATAGCACGGGCTGTTTTTTGTGTTTGAAAAAGATTTCTAGGCGAGAATTTTTTGATTTAATCGCCAACCAACTTTTGAAGGATAATTTTGCTTAATATAATGCCTTCTTTTTATTGATTTCCATTTTTCAAAAACCCGATGTTTACGAGGAAGATATAAAGTGGGGACATTTCTATACATAAATTCAGCTAATTTCTCACAATCATCAATATAAAAATGAATAGTATATTGAGTCATTTTCCTTCCCATCCGTTTATCGGTTGTCTGATGAATAGTTTTTTTAGGAATACTTAAATTTTCACAAAGTTGCTCATCAAATTTTGTAATGAAAGATAAACTAGAACTTACAAATCCAGCTTTAATTTGAGGAATTTTATTAACGTTATAAATATAAACCGTGCCGTCGCCATCAAAAAATCCTCGAACAAAATCGGGGAAATATTTTTCTGGAACTTTAATTGGGCTTAAATTATATGTTTTTCTGGGCAATATTCCTAAATTTATTAAATCTTTAGTTATAATTGGATTACGTATTTGTAACTGATAAGCAATAATATTGGAACTCCCTCCGGATTTTTTACCAATTTTATGTTCAGAGCCTAATACGTTTCTGAGCCGATACAAATGCTTCTTTTCAGCAGAAGTAATATTAAATGTGAGGGGGTTATTTTTTCTATCTTTACTTGCTGCAATACAACCGTCAGCAGTAACATAACCCAAAACATAACTCATCTCAGAAGTCCAAGTCTTAAAGAAGTCTTGGTTAATACGTTTTTTAAATATCATTCCCATGTTTTAAAATAGTGCCGCGGGTGGGACTCGAACCCACACGGGATTTCTCCCACGTGATTTTAAGTCACGCGCGTAATACCAATTCCGCCACCGCGGCAAAATTTTGAGGCCAGGATGGGATTTGCACCCATGTATAACGCTTTTGCAGAGCGCTTCCTTACTACTTGGATACCTGGCCGTCAATTCATTTTAGCAATTTTTTGCCTCTTTTTCAATCTTCCTGCTTGTTTTTAACTTTCTCTAAAATCTCTTCAATTTTCCCTGCTTCTTTAGTTTCTTTCTCTTCGATAAATTTAATTCGAGGAATTGGTCTCATTCGCAAACGCTGATTCAATTTTTGTTGTAATTCATAAACTTCTCGATTCAAGATTTGAAAAACTTTTGAAGTTTTTTCTTCCGGCATTACTGAAACATAAACTTTGCTTTCTATTAAATTAGAGGTGGTCTCAACCCTTGTTACCGTTACCAAAACATCACTTGGACGCCACCCACCCTCCTCCCAATCAATCTCTTTTAAGATGATCTGGCTCAATTCCTTTTTTATTAATTGATTAACACGTTGAATACGTTTAGACATTTTTACAACTCACTCTTTCTTCTTTCTTCTTGATAAATCACTAATATGTCCCCCTCTTCAATTTTTGTATCACCTTCGTAAAGGAACCCGCATTCCTCCCCTTTCGGAATTCGATCGACATCTTTTTTATTTTTCTGGAGATTGACCAACTTCCCTTTACCAACAGAGTTTTCTCCTCGAAAAATTTCAATCAAAGCTCCTTTTTTAACTTCTCCTTCAATTACTTTTCCTCCGATAATCTGGCGATTTTTCTCTGTAAGAAAAATTACTAGAGTTTTAACTTTCCCTAAATCGGTTCTCACTATCTCTGGTCGGAGCCCTCTTTCCATAAATTTGCGAACTCCTTCTACTAAATCATAAATTACATCAAAGGTCATTATTTTAATTTTCTCTCTTTCGGCTAATATTTTGGCCGTTAGATTAATTTTTACCCGGAAGCCCAAAATCAGAGCCCTCCCCCCTTTAGCTAGCTTAATATCATTTTCATTTATCTCTCCCACTTCCGATTTTAAAATTCTTAAAATTACTCTTTCTTGGGGGAGATTATTTAAAACTCCCTCAAGGGCTTCAATGGAACCCACAACATCGGTTTTTAAAATTAGATTTAAAACCTTTTGGTCTGAGGAAGTTTCTAAAACTTCAGGAACTTTTTTCTCAACGATTTTAAGATGGCTTTTAGCCGCTTCCAAATCAGGAAAAACTTTAAAATTTTCCCCAACCTTGGGAACATCTTCAAATCCGATGACAATAGCCGGATCCGAAGGCAGAGCTTCTTCAATAGAGCGGCTTTGAAAGTCTTCTAATTTTTTTATTTTCCCAAAAGTAGAAAAAGTGCCTAAAATATCGCCTGGTTTTAAAACTCCCTCGGTAATGAGCAAGGTAGCCGTTGGTCCTCTTAAAGGGTCTAAATAAGATTCAATTACTACTCCTTCCGCTTTCTTGGTAATCTCTGCTTTCAAATTTTCCATTTCGGCCACCAATAATATCAATTCTAAGAGTTCAGGAATTCCCTGGCCTTCAATAGCCGAAATTTCAATTGAAGGAGTTTTCCCGCCCAGCGATTCAACCACAACCTCTTCCTGAGTCAGTTCCTTTTTAACTTTTTCTGGATTAGCTTCCGGTTTATCAATTTTATTTAAGGCAACAATCATTGGAATTCCTGATTTTTTAATATTGGAAATGGCCTCTTTAGCTTGAGCCTTTACTCCTTCCGTAGAATCCACTACTAAAATAGCCAAATCAGCTACTTTGGCTCCTCGGGAGCGCATTGCTGAGAAGGCTTCGTGGCCCGGAGTATCAATAAAAGTTATTTTTTTATCACCTTCAACAATTTGATAAGCTCCAATATGTTGGGTAATACCGCCAGCTTCTTTTTCGGCAACATGGGTTTTTCTAATCTGGTCCAAGAGAGCCGTTTTTCCATGATCAATGTGCCCCAGTACTACTACTACCGGTGGTCGGGTGATTAAGTTTTTTTTGGATATTTTCGGCATTTTTTTTGGCTATTTCTAAAGCTTGGTTTTCTTCTTCTGATAATAAATATTTTGATAAACCCTTCTCGATTGGTTTTCCATAAACTCGGTTACCTTCCCTAGTATATAAACTAGTAATAACAATGCCTGAATCATTGTCATCTAATAGGGCAACTGAAAAGCTCTGGTCCCCGCCAATTTCTTTAAAAGGGTTAAATCTAACTAGACCGATTTTCTTAATAGAAAACTGGCTTTCTTTTTTCAAATTTTCTAATTCTTCCGAAAGCTTTTCAAAGTTTTTTTCCAAATCCTTAAAATAAGCTAAAATCTCCTTAAAATTTTCCGGTTCCTTTTTATTTTTTTTGAAAAAATTTAACATAGCGGAGGCGGAAGGATTCGAACCTTCGATGGTCTTTCAACCATAGCAGTTTTCGAAACTGCCCGATTAAACCACTCTCGCACGCCTCCTTTTTAAAATCATTTTTAAAGATACCATTTTTTTAATTAAAAAGCGAGGTTTTTTAAATTTTCAACTGCTTTTTCGGGAGCAGTCTTTTTATAGATTACTTTGTAAATTTCATTAATCATTGGCAAATCCAATTTGTGGATTTTCCCTAATTCATGAAAAGCGAAAACATTATCAAAACCTTCAATCGTTACTTTTCTCTCAATAATAGGAGCCCGCTTTAGCGGGAGGGTGGTGGGCGGATTGTAGTTTTTTCTCAATTTTTTAGCATCGGAAAGAAGGGCTTGACCAAATTGAAAATTTCGAGAAAGAGGGTTAGTTGAAGTTAAAATTAAATCCCCTGAGCCGGCTGGCCCTAAAAAAGTTTTTCTTTTAGCTCCCATTGCTTTGCCAATTTTTATCATTTCTTTTAGACCAAGTTGAACTAAACCTTTTTTAATTTTTTTGACTTCCAAACCCTGCCGGTCTGCCTCAACTAAACTAATACCAATAGCTAAGGCATTTTTTAGGGCACCAGCCAACTGAACCCCAATCAAATCAGTGGTAGTTGAAACTCGGAGAGGTTTAATTTTAAAAAGTTCTTTAAGTTGCTTTAAAAATTTTTTATTTCTGGAAGCTATTACTTCTTTAGCTGGCTTTCCCCTAACAATTTGCCTGGCAAATCCTGGGCCAGATAGATGGGCGTAAGAGGTATTCCCTAAAAGTTCTTCGACAATTTGCGAGGGGACTTTTAGAGTCTCTTTCTCTATTCCCTTGGCAATTCCCAACAAAGGCGGTAAATTTTCAAAACTTTTAAGTGCCAGTAAAGTTTTCCGAAAATTGAAAGAAGGAGAAGCAATAATAATTAAGTCAGCCCTTTTTATTGCTTCTCTTAACTCAGAAAAAATAAAAATATCTCGAGGAATCTTAATTCCTGGCAACCTGTCGTTTTCTCTAAATTTAGCGATTTTTAGGGAAATCGCCGGATTTTCATACCGAAATCTTACCTGGTTTTTTTTACTTAAAAGAATACCCAGGGTTAGACCCCAGGCGCCTGGTTCCAAAATGGCAATTTTTTTCATAATTTTAGTGGACCCAGCGAGACTCGAACTCGCGACCTCCTCGATGCCATCGAGGCGCGCTACCAACTGCGCCATGGGCCCCCTGTGCCCCTGATAGGAGTCGAACCTATATCCGAACCTTAGGAGGATTCTGTTCTATCCATTGAACTACAGGGGCGACAGAAATATTTTAGCAAATTTTTCACTTGTTGACAAGATTTTTTGTGGTAAAATTAAATTGTATGCCCGAGAAGTCTCCAATTATTGAAGTAGCCAAAAAGGTTTGTCCAGCCGTAATCACTATTGTCATTACCAGAGACCTACCTAAAATAGAAGGTTTTTATTTTTTCCCTTTTAGTGGTCAGAGATTTATTGTTCCTAAATTTAATAAAAAAAGAGAGAAGACAAAAATCGGAGGAGGCTCCGGTTTTATTGTTTCCCCAGACGGTTATATTATTACTAGCAGCCATGTAGTAGCTGATCCCAAGTCTGATTATACTATTATTTTTGAACCAAAGAAAAAATATCCAGCCAAGGTGATATCTCGTGATCCAATTAATGATGTTGCTATTTTAAAAATAAATGCCAAAAATTTACCTTATTTAGAGCTAGGTGATTCGGAAAAAATTGAACTAGGCCAAACAGTAATTGCTGTTGGAAATGCTTTAGGGGAATTCCATGATACAATTTCAACGGGCGTGGTTTCGGGATTAAGTAGATATATTACTGCTTACAGTGGTTTAACCCGCCAGGCAGCTAGATTAAAGGGCTTAATTCAAACTGATGCTGCTATTAATCCAGGGAACAGTGGAGGGCCTTTAGTCGATATTGAAGGGAAAGCGATTGGCGTTAATACGGCTATGGTTATGGGAGCTCAAAATATTGGCTTTGCCATTCCTATTAACTATGCCAAAAAAGACTTAGAAGAAGTGAAAAAATACGGAAAAATTAGAAGGCCATTTTTAGGGGTAAGATATGTCCTTTTAGATAAAATGATTGCTGAAAAAAATAGATTACCAGTGGATTATGGAGCTTTAATTGTCAGAGAAACTTTGGGAGAATCAGCAGTAGTTAAAGGAAGTACGGCTGATAGAGCTGGTTTAAAAGAATATGACATAATTTTGGAATGCAATGGTGAAAAAATTACAGTGAAAAATCCCTTGGCTAATATTTTACAAAAATTAAAAATCGGGAAAGAAATTAAATTAAAAGTTTTAAGAGAAGGAAAGAAGATAATCTTAAAAGCAAAACTGGAAGAGAAAAAGTAAAATCCTTCCAAGAATTAAAAAACAGCTTTGAGAGAGGCTGTTTTTTGGTTAAATTGGGTCGTCTAGCGTGTAATATTAGAACCTGTCTATAATTAATCATCTATTTTATCAGATGGTATAGAAGGGCCTTTTATAACCATTAAAATAGTTCCATCCTCAACGCTCACTACTTTTGTAATTGATTTTGCTTTTATAAAAACGAAATCGCCCTTTTTTAGCCTTAATAAAACGTTATCCACTTCTTGTTCTATGGAACCATTAATAACCATGGCGAAGTCATCGATTTTCTCGTGGTGGTGGGGTCTTTTATTAATATGTTTTTTTAACTCTTCCGAATTCATAAATGCGATTTCTATCTTCTCTGAATATACTAAAGCTTTCTCGAAGGTACCACTAAGATAACCTCTGGTATTTTTATTAAGTTCTTCTATAAATTTTTCGTCATTAATCGAGCCTCTGTAATACATAATTCATTCTATCAAAAAACCGCCCTCATAAGAAGACGGCTTTTTGATTTTCGGCAGGTGGCTAAGCGGATTTGAACCGCCTCTGAGAGTTCCACAAACTCTAGTGCTGCCATTACACCATAGCCACCATGTGCCCTCGGGAGGACTCGAACCTCCACTCTTCAACTTAGAAGGTTGTTGCTTTATCCAATTAAGCTACGAGGGCATTTAACCTTTAAATTATATCTAAAATTGAAATTGAAATCAAGGGTTCGATGAATCTTCGATTTATCTCAATCTTCAATAAATTTTCAATTTATTTCGATGTTAACGGAATAGGTCAGGGTATTGTTTTAAATTTACTTCTTCAAATCTTTTTTCTTTCTCTTGCCAAGTTTCTAAAACTTCTTGATAAATTTTTTCTTTAAATTTTAATGGTTCTTCCGAAACTTCCGGTTTTTCTTTTTCAACTAAAAAACTATATTGATAAAAAATAAAACCACCAAGAATTAAAGCTATTAATAATAACCCAAAAAAAGTTAAGAAGCTCTGCTCACCTAAAATTCTCGGTAGTTTTTTAAGAAACTTTTTGGTCTTTTCAGTTTTGAATTTAGGAATCTTCATTTAATGAGCTTCTGTAAGAAGCGAAGTTGGAGATGAAGTTTTAGCTTCATCGACTAGTATAAACTTTTATTGAAAGGGTGGTTTTAACATCGCCTAAGGAAAATCTTTCAGATTCTTTTGACTTCAGCTCTTTTTCAGTCAACTTTCGGGCATTTAAGTTTTGAATTTCAATTAAATAAGGGCCGGTTTCTATTCTTGCCAAAAACTTTAAAAATTTGGGGAAAGAAGTAGTAGAGCTGATTTGGAAAAAAAGAGAAGGCCAGGGATCTTTTTCAATTTTTTTAGGCAGAGCTGAAGAAATTTCAATCGGAACTTCATAGTCTCTGGCCGCCGTCTCTAAAAAACTAATAAATTCCACTGGTACCTTAGGGTCAATAAATAATTGGTCATTTTTTTCTAAATTTGGCTCTATTTCTTGCCAAAGACTTTGAAATTTTTCCAGATTCTCAATTTTTGTTTCCAAAGAGAGAAGTTTTTGTTTTTTGAAAATTAAGTCTTCAGAATTATTTTTTATTCCAGTAAAAAGAGGGTGAATTATAAAGACAAGAAAGCTGATAATTAAAATGCTGAAAATTATTAAAGATAAATTGATTTTGTTTTTCAGGGTCATTTTATAATCTTAAAATTTACTGAAAAATCAATATCGGTTGGTTTAACCCAGTTAGATGGCGGAAAATAAATTTCGCCTAAAAGTTCTTCTTGCTCAAGATTTTTCTTAAACTCTAATAAAATTTCTCGAGTAGGAGAAAAACCTGAGAGGGAAATTTGAGCGGGATCAAGGTTAAGAATGGTTAGATAGGTTTCAAAAATTTTTTCTAAAATCTCAGTCAAATTAGTCTGGTCTTGATAAAAAGAGTTTAATTTTGAGAGAGTCTGATTAGATATAATGATTTTTCCTTCTAGACTTTGGATTTGAGATTCTTCAAATTTTTTTTCTTTTTGCAAAAGAAGAATTTTTTGGGCTTCTAGCTGACCGGAAATAAAAATCTTTACTGAAAATAAAATCAAAGCTAAACAAATCAGAAAAATTAAAACCAGAATTTCTAAGATTAAAACCAGTTTCCAACTTTCTTCTTCTTTGAGCTCCGCTTTATATTGTGGTGGTAATAAATTTATCATCGAGATAAATTGAAAATTTATCGAAGATCGAAAGTCAAAGAAGATTTTCTTCTTTTCCACCTTCGCTAACGCTTGGTAATTGAAAATTCATTGAGTATTAGATTTAACCCCTCTCAACGCTAAACCAAGGGCAGTAGTGTAACCCAATGATTTCTCAAAGGGTAACGGTAACTTAGGAATGTCTCTTTGAGGGTCAGCTAAAATATTTATCCAGGGATTTCCGAGTTCGACCGGAATTTTTAGTTGGGATGAAAGAAAATTGGTAAGTCCTTTTAAATTCGCTCCTCCTCCACAAAGAAAAATCTTTTTCACTCCTTTACCATTGGGCGGCAAGTGCTCATGAGAAGCATGGGTCTGATAGTAAACAAAATACCTTTTAATTTGTTCAATTAAATCAGTTAAGGCCGGAATTAAGGCTTCAAAAATTTCCTTACTTTTTTTTACCTTGGGCTGAAGACCATATTCTATTTTTAATCTTTCAGCCTCAGCCAGATTTATTCCTAAGGCCTTGGAAATAATTTCAGTAAAACTTTGGGAAGAGACTGGAATAGAGGAAGTAAATCTTAAAGAATGGCCAGAAAATACAATGAAACCGCTTCTGGTTGCTCCTAAATCAATTAAAAGAACAGGGGAAGTAGTAACTTCATTTTTTATTAAAGCCCGGGCAATAGCTAAAGACTCGATTTCTAGGGATACCGGTTTTAAATTTGCTTTTTTAAAACAAGAGAGGTAGGGGTCAACCGTTTTTTTAGGCAAAGCAGCAATTAAAACATCGAAATGGTCTAAATGATTGTGAACTGGGGGAACAGTTTGAGAATCTAAATAGGCTTGGTCAATTGGCAAAGGAATATAGTTTTCCGCTTCATAGATAACCGCTGATTTTAAATCCTCTTCTGACATTCTGGGCATCTGGATTACCTGTAAAAAAGCTTTTTCTTCTGGTAAAGAAGCTACTACATATTTTGTCCTCAATTTTTTTCCTTTAACTTTGGCAATTGCTTCTCTAATAATTTTTACTAAGGCTTTTTCATCTTTAATTTCTCCCCCTTTAATTATCCCCGGTTTAATTTTCTCTTCCCCGAAAGAAGCTAAATCAAAAAACTTCCCTCTTTTTTTGAGTTTAATAATTTTCAAAGACAGATCAGAGATATCTAATCCAAAAGCTTCAGGTTTTAAAGTAAGAAATTTTAACATATTAATAAATTTCCTCCCATTCCTTAAATTCGGAAATTTCTGAGACATAGGGAAGAAAGGGTGGAGGATTATAACTTTGTTTGGAATCGTAAATATTTTCTCTATCTTCAAACCCAGAAGCTATTCCTCCCCAAGAATAAACCCATTGAGTTCCCACCCGGCCATTACTCACTACTGAGCCGAACACTTCTAAATATTCCTTTAGACAATCTTGGGGATAGTAAGAACAGGGATAATGGTTTCTTCCGAAATTACCAATTTGAGCAACATAGATACCGTGGAGTTCCATTGATTCAGGAACTTCTAGAGCAATTAAATTGTTATGCTGGGCCAGTAAAACTAAACCGTCTGAGCCGTCTTTAGTGTCGTAAGTAATATCTCCAGTCAACCAAATATTAGTTTCTTTACTGGGAGTTTCCAAATCAGCCGAAACTACTGTAAGTTTTCCCTGGACTTCACCTTCTATCCAAAGATTATCTTCAATAAACACCAAACTGCAATCACCAGGAATGGGATAATTTCCCAAAAGAGTTTTTTCATTAATTACCGAATACTCCCAATGCCAATCATCTTCATGGTTATAAGCATAAACTGAATCTAAATCAGTAATTTTGTAAACATCGACGCTTCCCTTATTTAATATAACATAATATCCCTGTTCTCCTGAAGGAGGAAGATAGATTCCTTGACTTTGATTTTCGGTTAAATCTTTAATTTCTGCCAAATCCATGGTAATCCCCTCAAAATCAAAGGGAGGAACTGGATATCGAAAAAGTTCTTCATTCCCATTAGCGGTGGTAAATACCCCCGGTTTTTCTTGAGAAGGGGAACAACCAAAAGAAGGAGTACAAATCCAGGTTTCTTTAGCTGAAGTGACCAAGGAATTATTCTCTCCATCCATTCTTATTCCACCATTGGAATGATAAGGACCCTTTATTTCTCGGTCGGACCCGGCCCAAACATTATCATTTAAAAGATAGGCAAAATCGGCTACTGAGGGACGAATATATTTAACTTTGACCTCTCTTTTTGTTTCAGGAAATTGGTCGGTCCAGCCAGTAGAACTGATAGTAACGGCAGTAACCTTTCCGCATTGGGTTTTCCCCTCTATTTCTAAACTAAATTGGCCTTCCACTTTTTTCAGAGGATCAGAATAAGGATGTTGGTAGGGTCCACAAACTAAACAGGGAGGGGTGTCACAACACCAACTTTCTCCATTTTGCAAATCGTCAGGAAAATGGCATAAATGCCAGCGATAATAATCAATTCCAGCTTCAGCAATATGCAATGCTTCATTCCAAGCTATTTTTTGAGTAGTCTGTCTCAACTGCAAGGAAATAAACCCTAAAAGTCCAGAAATTAAAAGCAGAAAAATTGCTCCAAAGACCAAAGTATAAGTAGTAATTATTCCTTTTTTATTTCGGATTTTCATCTAGAGATTTGTTTTGAGATTTCTAATTTGGACATCTGACTCCAATTTAAAATCTTTAGGGAGCCGCTTTGGATCGATATTGACGATTAAGTTTAAATGCATTCGGCTAGTTTTTTCTAACCGGTCTTCAGGTTGGACAGGATTATTATCACCATCATAATAAGTAAATACTGGCTCTGATCTAACTTCATTTTGAATATTTTCTGAGATAATAAAAATTTCTTCATTCGCTAAGGGGTATTCAATCGGCCAACTAGTGGGGTTAGTCACCCCTTTTTTGAAAATCGCCTTATCCTCAATCTCAGGAGTTTCAACCCAGTTAAATTCAAATTTGGCTTTGATCGAATGATTAATTTCTTGCCAATCGCAAAAGGCACCAACTTCACCGGAAGCAGAAGCAGTAAACTGGATACTATTATCGCTGGCTGGGTCAGTGACATTAAAAATGGTTAAATCCTGCCAGAAGCCAACACACTGACCACAATCTGAGCCAGTACAAAGGGTACCGAGGTTTGTTCCGTCAGCATAAATATCTACTATTTCATTAACAGAATTTAAATCTCCTTCAACACTAACCTTTAGCTGGGCCATTTCTAAGGTTTCTCCAAGAAAATCAGAGAAAGAAACACTGCAACTCCCACCGTTACTAAAACTCACACACTGCTCAGTTTGGGAACCACTTCCCCCTCCGGCTGGCTTGACAAAATATCTTACTCTTTCCACCGCTTCATCTTTATCAATATCTGAGTAAAAAATGAACTCATAGTCCTCAGCCTTTTCGATAATATAAGCTCCGTCATCTCCCACCCTAGCCTCCCTGATTTCTTTTACCATGCTCTCTATCCCTTTTCTGGCTTCGCCAATGGCTACCGCTTCTTGCCAAGTAAAGCTGTGGGTTCGGTAACCCATTATAACCAAACCAGATATCGCTCCCATGATCAAAGCAAAAATAAAAATGGTAACTACGGTTTCAATTAAGGTAAAACTATTTTTCATCCTTTAGCTAGGAGAAAGAATTAAATTAATAATGGTAATGGTATCTCCAGAAACCCAAACCTGGTCTTCATAACTTTCATATCCTTCGGCGGTGACTTCTAAGTTGTAAGTGGCCTCTTCCAAGGGAATAAAGAAAGTTTCTCCATTCTGGTCGGTCGGTTGGGTTCTATCGTAACCCAAGCCGGTATTGTAAAGACGGACTTGGGCACTAAAGACGGGGCCTAAACTTTCGGAGTCTTTTACCCTTACCAAAAGAGTATTTTCAGCTGCTAAATATAAAGTGAGAGGTTGGTTGGTATCAGGAGAAAGGTTTACCGAAAGAGTACCATCTAGCAAAATCTGACCAGGAATGGCTTCTTCCAGTTCCACCCCTTCCCCACTGATAGTAAAATTAGAAAAATTATAAGTGTCCCATTCCAAACCCGAAATGCTACCGGATTTGTTTATGGTCTGACTAGTGGGAAGGTATTTATAAATTGGATCTTCAGCGGCATCAGTACCGACTATTTTCCCTCCTCGAAGAACAAAACTGGTGGTAATTGGTTGGGCTACCTGGGTGAAATAAGAAATATGCCACTCTAAAAGCCTGGGGGTTTGAGAAAGGTCAACGGTGGAAAGGGTGGCTTTGGCTTTTAAAGGACTATAAACGGTTTGGTCCAAACTAGATAAATCTACAGGGGAAGGACCGAGGCCAGTTGAATTTTCAGCTAAGTCACTATCGGGAATTAAAACCCAAACCTCATTCTGGCTGTCAAAATATAAAATTTGATAAACGATTTGGGTGTCAAGAGGATTTGACTCTATCCAACTAAATTGATTCCAGCCTTGTAAATTAGGAGAAGTGATATCGGTAGAAATGAGATAACCTGAACTTAGGTAATCTCCGTTGGTTTTAGCTAGGGTTACTTCTCCTTCGCTTAGGGAGATATTGGAGTAATCTGAAATCTTGCTTAGATTGTTAAATTCGTCGTCAAAACTCTTTTTGCCCCGAGAAGATTTGGTCTCTATCCAAAAAGCGCTCAACAAATCAATCGAGAAACTCATTTCAGTAATTTGTCCTTCTAAAATGGTTGGGTTGGGTTTTTCCGGATTAGCAATAGTTTTTGAGTCATAAGTTTCGCCAGATTTAAAAGTTTGCTCCTGACTGTAATCAGAAGAGGTACCGGGTCGAGGAACAGTCACCTTATAATTTTCTGGCTCTAAAGAAGTATTAAGAAAAATACCATTTTCCCCAGCACATTTACCATTTAAATCAGTCAGGCAGTACTTTTTATTTCCGGTAATGATATCCTCCACTTGGACTTCAATACTAGAGAGGCCTTCTCCCTTGGCATTGAATGCTGAAACCTCAAGCACCCCGCCTTTTTTTTCACATTCTTGGATATTATTTTTAGGAGCGATCACAGTAGAAAGGGTAACTTCTCCCCCAAATTGGACTGGAGAAGTGACTGTAACCGTTATTTTTTTGTAATCGCAAGGGCAGTTATCTTCGGGAGTAAGACCATCGGCGCCATCTAAAACACAATCCACACTACTCACGATGGTATATTCTTCAGTATCGGAGGGATAATATTCAGTTGATTTGATGGCTCCTTCTTCATCTACCCCCTCTATCCCCACTTTTCGATAAGGTAGATTTCTGGCTTCTTCTAACTTCTGATTAGCTAAAGAGGTAGCGGTAATTTTGACTTGGGAAATGCTCACTACTTTCAATCCAAGCTGATAGGCCCCGAAAATTCCCAAAAAAATAATCAGCATTAAAGCTGTCCCAACTATTACATCAATAAGTGTAAAACTTTTTTCAACTTTTGATTTCATTATAATCCTCCCAGCATACTATACATTGGTTGAACCATAGATATGGCAAAAAAACCAACCGCTGCTCCAATGATTAACATCATTACTGGTTCAATAACTGAAGCTAGATTTTTAGTAGCTCTTCCCACTTCCTCTTCAAAAAAATCAGCTAATTGAGCTAAAATATTTGAGGTTTCGCCAGTCTCTTCTCCTACGGCAATCATTTGAACTACAATCAAGGGATAAATATTTTGATAAGAGCTAAGAGCGTCAGAAAGTTTTTCTCCCTTTCTCACTCTTTTAGCGGCTTTACTTACAGCTGTTTTAAAATAAACATTTCCTAAGGTTTCTGAAACAACCTCCAAAGACCTAACAATTGGCACTCCCGAAGAAATGAGAGAACTCAAAGTTCTTACCATAGAAGCCGAATTAGTTTTTCTGATAATTGGAGAAATAATGGGGATTTTTAATAAAAGAG
>CAZWEN010000006.1:0-22233 GCA_964632775.1 uncultured Candidatus Saccharibacteria bacterium
AATCTATTGCTCCAACATCATTCCAGGTGCCAATGGCTGTACAATCTGTTCCTTGGCCGTATTGGAGTTTGAAAGCTTTGGAGTCAGCAGCCATATCTCCATCGGTCACTGTAAGGTTCATTCTGGTTCTTAAGACTTCTGCTGGGTTCACACCAGTAATTGCTGTATTTTCATTAGCTTTGGCAGTTCCTGGCTGAACATTATCAGCATTCTCATACCAGCGCCAGTCATTTTGGGTTAGGGTGTAAACTATCTTTAAATCTCCATAGACTCGGAGGTCATCAAGAGCAATATCACCAGCATAGCTGCTAACGCCATCGTATCTTATTCTAACTTTAGTCGCTGAATCATAGCTGCTCAGGTCAACCGTGTGGGAACTAAAAGCTTCGGTTTCTGAAGAATGCTGCGCACCTGATATGCTCCAAAGGTCGTTATGCCAGGTGCCATCATAAATGTCCACGTGCATGGCGCCCATACCCGAGCCATACATGTGATACCAAATCTCTAAGCTAAGAGTATAGGAGCTGCCGTCAATATTGCGTTCTGTAACTGCCTCAAGGTCGGTGCCCTGACAAACGCTGCTTGAACATTCCACGCTTATCTTGTAGTGGTCGGCATCATCATAAGTATGGTCATAGTCGGCACCAGTATTACCTGAGCCAAGCTCACCTACGTGCCTCGTCCAGTGACAGTCGCCGTCTATATCAGTCCAGTTGCCCCAGCCAGCCTCAAAGTCGTCAGTTACATCATAATCAGCATCACTGGCAATCTGCCACTGCCTGATTTCTTGAAAATCACCAATTTTGAGGGGCCCTAAAAGGTAGAGATAAGGGCTTATATTCGGAGCATCAAATGTGTATTTTAGTTCAATAAAATCATCTTTTTTAAAATCAACCTCCCAATGAATTTCTTGGGCCTCCGAAGAATTTAGAATATAGGAGTTAGAATTTAGGGAATTATTATTTAACCTGTATTCTATATTCTCAATCCTAAATCCTAGCGGTGTTGTCTCAATAATTTCACCTTGAAAATCCTCATTGGCTTTAATAATCATCCTCATTTCATAAACTGCTGGTGGATAAATCCTAGTTGGCCCAATCCTTTCTATGCCAAAAGGCACTGACTCGCGGACTTCAAAAGAATCAGAAATTTTATAGCCGTTATCAAAGTTAGTCAGTTTCATTTGGTAGATTCCGGTTTCGCCTGTTTGATAATAGGTGAAATAATCTGGCTTATCAGTAACATTATCTGGTCCGCACTCGCCCGATCTTTGAACTGAGGGATTGGCTATTTCGCCATTGGACGCAGTTATCGTCAGGGATAGATTAGCGTCACAAATAGTATGGCCATCGTCTTGTAATGCTGCCATTTGTAAATAAGCTTGTTCATTAGGCAAATAAATTGATTTATTAGTGTTGATAGCTAAAACTCCCCAGGTAAATTCTTGCTCTTGAGCAAAGGTCTGCCCATTATCTTCAATCTCAATTTTCAGTCTATATTTCCCCGGTCTAAATTGGCGAGGTTTTTCTAATTCAACTAAAAATTCGCCACTTTCTTGATAGCGAACATTTGGACTAATATTTAGTCCTAAAACAGTAGCTTTTATATTAATGTCTTTATATTCATCACGAAAAAGATTGAGGATACCCGCCCCAATTGCTTCAACAAAACTTCTCTTTTTTTGATAGCGAAACTTAAAAACCGGCTCCTCGTTTAATTCAAAATCATCTTTGTCAGAAGTCATTTCCAGGGTATATTCCTCTTCTTCTTCAACAACTCCTACTCCCTCTTCCTCTTTAATAATTTCCTCTTCTACTATTGATTCTTTTTCTTCATATTCGACCTCTAGCCAAATCGCATCTAAATACACTAAACTCTGACTATCAGTTTCGCCTACATAAGTAAATTTTATTTTCAAATTATCTAATTCTTCCCAATTCTCAAAAATAGGTAAGGCATAAAGAAAATAGCCACCATTAAGGTTATTGGAAATTTCCTGCTCTAAATTAAATTCAGCTAAATTTTGCCAGATATTCTGATAAAAATAATCAATAATTAATTTATCCCCCACCTCACCTTTCCCGGCTAAAGATAGTCTTAACTGAGCGTTTTGAATTATTCTCTCCTGAAAATCTTCCGAAATACTGAAATTAGATAATTCTAAGATTTTTTCAATCGGTGGTATTTCTACTTCAATAACCGGTTCTTCAATAAGGGGCTCTTCAATTATCGGTTCCTCAATAATTGGTTCTTCGGATGATTCTTCGGGCAACTCTTCGGCTAGTTCTTCGGGTAGTTCTTCTTGAGGCAATTGCTCTTCTTCAACCTCTGGTTCTGATAGGGGCTCCTGGTTTTCTTCCTGATTTTCTTCTTGAGCCCAAACTATCCCTTTAAAAAAATTCCCAACTTTATTCCAAAAACTAGTAGGTTCCGGCTCTTCTCCTTGCTGCTCTTGTTCTGCTGGTTCTTCAATCGGCTCTTCAATAAACTCCTCACCCCCTTCCTCTAGAGGATTTTCTTCAGTTGGGATTTCCTCTTCAGGAATTTCCTCTGCCGGAGTTTCCTCTTCTATAATTTCCTCTTCTACCGGCATCTCTTCTGTCGGCAGGGTCATCCCTTCCTCAGGTGAGGTAACTGTTTCTTCTGGCAGGATTTCTAAAATTTCTAAAGGGTAGGCCGAATTTTTGGTGTTGAATTCTTCAAAAGTTGCATTTTCGCTTAAATCTTGAGAAAAAACTGCTTCTGGGTTTTGCCAGTCGCCAGTGAAAGAAGTAGGAAATATTTTTATCTGCTCTTGCGCCTCAACCGAAAGGTTTTTTAAAAATAAAAAACCAGTAATAAAAACCGCTCCCAAAATCAAAATCACCAAAAAATTCCCTAAGTGGCTTTTTATAATCTTAGCCATTATTTTATTTTAACAGGTCCTAATTTTTTCTTCAATTAACTAAATAAAAACTGAGCCAGTTTCAAAACGCGGCTCAAGTTTTTTGTGCCCCCAGAAGGAATCGAACCCTCGTCAATTGCTTAAAAGGCAACTGCTTTGCCGCTAAGCTATGGGGGCAAAAATTAGAAATTTTGTTATATCCCTTCTTTTTTTAATTCTTCTAATAATTCTTTTTGTTTTTTGGTCAATCTTTTTGGCGTTTTAACAACCAACTCAACATACATATCACCTTTTCCATAACCTGAGAAATGAGGAATTCCTTTATCAGAAATTCTTAAAATTTTTCCAGATTCAGTACCAGGGGGAACTTTTAACAAAGCTTTCTTGTCTTCCAAGGTTGTTATTTCAACTTCATCTCCTAAAGCGGCCTGAGAGAAAGAAATCAAAGTTTTTAAATATAAATCATCTCCTTTTCTTTTGAAAATCGGATGCGATTTGACAAAAATTCTCGCGTATAAATCTCCTGACCTACCTCCCCTTCTGCCAGCTTCACCTTTTCTCTCCACCTTTATTACCTGATTGGTATCTACTCCAACTGGAATAAAAATTTTAATATCCTCAGTTCCTCTTACCCTTCCTTCTCCCTTGCAAACATTACAAGGTTTTTCTGGTCGATATCCTTCTCCTCTACATTCGGGACAAATAATGTATCTGGTGAAGGAGCCAAAAAGTGTCTTTTTGATTTGTTGGACCTCGCCTGTCCCCCGACAAGAAAAGCATTCAGTAATTTTTGTTCCCGGTTCAGCCCCGCTTCCCTGGCAACGAGAACAAGAAGTCATCTTAACTAAAGTTATTTCTTTTTCCTTTCCTTTTAGAGCATCCTCCAAAGGAATTTCTATCTCAACTTCAATATCTTTCCCTCTCTTTAAGTCTTTTCTTTTCTGGGGTTGGCCAAATCCAAAAATTTCTTCCATCATTTCTCCCAAGTCAAATTCAAATTCCTCGCCAAATTTTCCCCTACCAAATCCAAAATCAAAACCCGGTTCAAAACCTGGGCCCCCTCCGGGGAATCCTTCAAAAACTCGGCCAAATCTATCATATTGAGCTCTTTTTTCTTTATCAGAAAGGATCTGATAGGCTTCTGCTATCTCTTTAAACTTTTTCTCATCCCCTCCTTTATCTGGATGGTGTTTATGAGCAAGTTTCCGGTAAGCTTTTTTGATTTCGTCCGGGGAGGCATTTCGAGAAATGCCCAAAATTTGATAGTAATCCTTTGCCATGGTTATTTCAAGATTATATATTTATACAATAGCGAATCAAGGTTCTGCCGAAGGCAGGTTCTTAGACTATGCGAAGCATTCAAGGTTCTGCCGAAGGCAGGTTCTTATTTTTTTTCTTTATATTCTCCCTCCTCGGCTTGGGGACCTTCTTTTTTCTTCTCTTCTGGTGTTTTATACAGCTCGGCTCCGATTTTTTGAATAGCCAGAGAAAGTTCCGAAGTTTTATTTTTTATTTCTTCTATATTATCATAAATATCTTTTCCTTGCTGGGTGGTGGGTGGGTTGTAGTCTTTAACTTTCTTCAAAGCTTCAATTTTCTCTTCAATTTCCTTTTTTGAATCTGAAGAAATTTTATCCCCGGCCTCTCTCAAAGTTTTTTCCGTAGTATAAATCAGATTATCAGCCAGATTTTTAGCTTCAATTAATTCCTGTTTCTTCTGGTCTTGGGCAGCATGGAGCTCAGCTTCTTTCTTCATTTTCTCAATTTCTTCTTTTGATATCCCAATGGAACCTTCAATTCTAATTGATTGAGTTTTACTGGTTGCTTTATCTTTGGCCGTAACGTTCAGAATGCCATTAGCATCAATATCAAAGGTTACCTCAATCTGGGGAATTCCTCGGGGAGCCGGAGGAATACCATCCAACATAAATCTTCCTAAAGTTTTGTTGTCAGCAGCCATTGGTCTCTCTCCCTGTAAAACGTGAATTTCAACTGATGGCTGATTATCAGAAGCGGTAGAGAAAATTTGGGTTTTTCCAGTAGGAATAGTAGTGTTCTTTGGAATTAAAACAGTATCTACTCCTCCTAAAGTTTCAATTCCCAGAGATAAAGGAGTAACATCTAAAAGTAAAACCTCTTTCACCTCTCCTTGCAAAATTCCAGCTTGAACTGCGGCTCCAATTGCTACCACTTCATCGGGGTTAATTTCTTTGCAAGGCTCCTTGCCAAAAAGATTGCGAATCTCAGTTTGAATTTTTGGCATCCTGGTTTGTCCTCCCACCAAAACTATCTCTTCAACATCTTTTGGATTAAGTTTGGCTTCAGCTAAAGTTTGCTTAACCAACTCAATTGATTTTGAAATATAATCTGAAACCAAATCTTCTAATTTTGCCCGACCCAATTTGTAATAAAGATGTTTAGGACCAGCCGCATCAGAAGTAATAAAAGGGAGATTAATTTCGGTCTCTAAAGTGGTAGATAGCTCTATTTTTGCTCGTTCAGCTGCTTCCTTAATTCTTTGTAAGGCTAAGGGGTCTTTTGACAAATCAATTCCCTGGTCTTTTTTAAATTCAGAAACTATCCAATCCATAACTCTCTGGTCAAAATCATCACCCCCCAGGTGGGTGTCGCCGCCGGTTGCTTTCACTTCCACCGTATCTTCACCAACATCCAAGATTGAAATATCAAAAGTTCCTCCCCCAAAATCATAAACAATAATTTTCTTTTCTCCCTTTTTAGTTAATCCATAAGCTAAAGCGGCAGCGGTTGGTTCATTAATTACTCTTCTAACCTTAAATCCAGCGATTTCCCCAGCCACTTTAGTGGCTTTTCTCTGAGAATCGTCAAAATAAGCCGGACAAGTAACAATGGCTTCTTCAATTTTCTCTCCCAGTTTTTCTTCAGCATCTATTTTCAATTTCTGTAAAATCATTGCCGAAATTTCTGGAGGTTTGTACCATCCGCCAGCTGGCGGATCTCCCATTTTCACTTCTACTCCGCCATCAGAAGATTCTTTAATTTGGTAGGGCAAAAGTTTTTTATCTCTTTGAACCTCGGGGTCAGAGAAACGTCTGCCCATCAATCTTTTAATTGAAAAAATGGTATTTTGAGGATTGGTAATCTGTTGTCTTCTGGCAGTAATCCCCACTAATCTTTCAAGGTTCTTGGCCAAAGCAACAACCGAGGGAGTGGTTCTCCCCCCTTCTTTATTTTCAATAATTTTCGGCTCACCGGCCTCAACTACCGCCATCGCCGAAAAAGTTGTACCTAAATCGATACCTAAGATTTTTGCCATATTTTTTTATTTAGCGATTTTTACTTTGGCAGGGCGTAAAACCTTGCCATTTAATATATAACCTTTTTGGGTTTCCTCAATTATTGTACCAGATTCTTTATCTTTTACTTCTACTTCTTCTACCACTTCTTGAAAATTTGGGTCAAACTTTTCGCCTATTGTTTTTATTTCCTCAATCCCCTGATTTTTTAAAAAATCTTGAAATTGGGTTTTTGTTTGTAAAACCCCCTTAAGATTCTCATCATTTTTTAAATTTTCTGGCAATTTTTTCTCAATTAATTCGAAATTATCTAAAATTGGTAAAATTTTCAAGATTAAATTTTCATTACCATATTTTAAAATTTCTTTAATCCTTTCCATTTCTTCTTTTTTATAATTCAGGAAATCAGCCCTGGCTCTCTGCCAGCCAGCTAAATATTCATCCCTCTTTTTTTGGCATTCTTCAAGTTTTTTCTTTAGTTCTTCGATGTGGGTGGCTGGGTTGTAGTCTACCATATTATAATTCTTCCAATAATCTTGTTAAAGAATTAATCAGGCTAATGTTTTTATCATAAGCCATTCTTTTAGGACCCAAAAGAGAAAGGACTCCTCCCTGGCCATCCGGTAAGCAGCACTTAGCAGAAATTATACTAAAATCTCTGGCTTTTGGAAAAGGACTTTCTTTACCAATATAAATTTTAATTTTCGAATTTATCTTCAATCCTTCAATGTTTTTTTCAAAGCTTTCTAAAAGTTTGGCAAAATTGGAAACAAAATCTTTATCTTTGAATTCCGGCTCTCCCAGAATTTCTTCCCAGCCTTCTTTCCAAAAGAATTTTTTTTCAAAAAGGTAAACCGTAGCCAAATCAGAAGTAGTTTGAGCTAAAAATTTTGTTAAATAACTTATAAATCTTAGAGTGTCTTCTCTCTCTTTTTGGAGCAATTCTCCTATTTTAAAGATGTTTTCAAAGCTTACAAGTTCTTTTTTCAGCAATTCATCAACAAAAAGGCGATAACCTTTATCAGTGGGAACTCTCCCGGCCGAAGTATGGGGCTGATACAAAAAGCCGGTCTCGGTTAATTTTTGCATATCAATTCTAATAGTAGCCGGACTTATTCCAAAATCATACTTTTTCTCCAGCCCTTGAGAACTTACCGGTTGAGCTGAGGTAATATACTCTTCAATTATCTTATCTAATATTAAATTTTGTCTCTCAGTAATGGCCATTGGTCTCGCATCTATTATATCAAACCAAAATCAGCAGTCAAGACTTGAGAGTGATAACATAAAACAATTCGGCTGTATTTCTCCAATTGAATTTGTTAAAATATCTTAAGATGCGAAAAATTATTAAAGGTCCCAAGGTAACCTGGGTTGATATTCAGGATCCAACCGAGAAAGATATCAAATATTTAAAAAGGGAATTTAATCTCCATCCTTTGGTTTTGGGAGAACTAATTCCGCCTGGTCGTCGGCCAAAAGTAGAAAGCTACAAAAAATATCTTTTTATGATTCTTTATTATCCGGTTTACAGTAAAGAGAGAAGAGAAACCCGGCCCAGGGAATTAGATATCATTGTAACAAAAAATGTCTTAATTACCAGCCACTACAAATCGATTATTCCTTTAAGGGCTCTCTTTAATAAATGTAATCTTTATCCCGAAGTAGAAAGAAAATATCTGAGATGGAATGCTGGTTATCTTCTTTTTCTTCTTTTAAACGGACTTTGGAAAAATTGCTTAATTAAATTAGATAGGGTTGATACCAGAATAGATACTATTGAAAAGGAAATCTTCCAGGGAAAAGAGAAAGAAATGGTCCGGGAGATTTTGGTAGTTAAAACTGACATAATTAATTTTTGGCGAATTGTTGAACCTCAGAGAGAGACTTTAGAATCGCTTTCTAAAGAGGGAGTAGCTTTCTTTGGGGAAAGCTTTTCCCCTTATTTCTCTGATATTATGGGTACTTATTCCCAGGCCCGGGACAGTTTGATAACTTATAAAGAAACAATTTTAGCCTTAGAAGACACTAATCAATCTTTACTCTCCACCAAAACCAATGAAATTATCCGAATTTTAACCGTTTTCTCGGTAGTTTTACTTCCCCTAACCTTACTAGCTTCTATCTGGGGGATGAATGTTTCTAATCTTCCTTTTGCTGGTTCTCCGGCTGGTTTCTGGGTAATTTTGGTTCTGATGGCCGGCTTAATGGGATTTTTGATTGCCTATTTTCGTAAAAAGAAATGGATGTAACTAAAAACCGAAAATTAACCATAATATTAATTCTGGTTATTGTTGTTATTGCAAGTTTTTTTAGGTTATGGCAATTGGATAATCTTCCGGCCGGGCTTTTCCCTGATGAAGCAGCTAATGGTCAGGATGCTCTTTTAATTTTAAGCGGCCAGCATAGTCCCTTTTTTGAACGGGGCCTAGGAAGAGAAACATTATATTTTTATTTACTTGCTGGAAGCATTGGCTTATTTGGCATTGGCGTTTGGCAAATTCATATTATTTCTGCTTTAATCGGAATTTTAACTGTTATTGTCACTTGGCTTTTAGCTAAAAGATTATTTAATGAAAGAGTGGCTTTTTTAGCAAGTTTTTTCTTGGCTGCTTCAACCTGGCATACTACTCTTTCTCGAACTGGATTTCGAGCCATTTTAATCCCTCTCCTTTCAACTTTGTTCTTTTACTTTGTTTATTTAGCTTTTAAAGAAAGTTCCAGGAAAAAGCGGACATTGTTTGCAATCTTGGCCGGCCTTAGTCTTGGTCTAGGATTTTATACTTATATTTCTTTCCGGGCAATGATAATAATTATCGGGCTGTTAGCAATTATAATTGCTGTAATAAATCGAGAAGTTTTTAAGAAATTTAGGCGAGAAATAGTTATCGGTTTAATCGCGACCTTATTAATTCTAACTCCTTTAATTGGATATTTTATCAATCATCCGGATTCCTTTGTTGGTCGAGCTGGCTACGTCTCTGTCTTTAACCCGGATTTAAACCAGGGTGATATTTTGGGTACTTTTTTTGAGGTTTCAAAGAAAACTTTCTGGATGTTTTTTACCGAGGGTGATTTAAATTGGCGGCACAATGTTTCTGGGTTTAGCATGCTCAATCCTTGGGTTGCTTTCTTTTTTGCTCTCGGTTTTCTTTATTCTCTCTTAATTATTAGTTTGAGATTTTTTAAGCGAAATTTGTTTCAGAAAGAATTATCTAAATATTGTTTTAAATATTTTTTCCTAATTATTTGGTTTTTAGGAATGCTGGGGCCAGAATTGTTAAGCGCCCAAGCCATTCCTCATGGTCTTAGAGCTATTGGAGCAATGCCGGTAGTATTTTTCTTCCCAGCTTTGCTGCTTGATTTTTTCTGGCGAAGAGTTAGGCCCTCCCTTAGTTTAAAAAGTATTAAAGTTTTTCTTGGTCTTGTTTTAGGATTAGTCTTGGTAACTATTTTACTTTATGACTACAGTTTATATTTTGGAATTAGTGCTAATTCTCCGAGATTTTACTATGCCTATCGTTCTGATTTAACTACGGTTAGCAATTATCTGAATGAACGGAATTATAAAGAAAAGAGTTATTTAGTTTTAGATGAATATTCGGTCCAAACACCCGATTTTCTCACTGCTAAAAATAATCAGCCCTATCTTTTAGTTGACCCTGCCACCAGTTATCAAACTGAATTGCAGCCAGGTGACCAGATTGTTTTTACTCAATCAACAATCTTTGATACTAAAAAATTTGAAGAGTATCATCCAGAAACTAAAATAATACAGCGAGAGTTTAATCAATTTAGACAAGAAATTATGCGTGTCTATGGATACTAAAAAAATAATTTTATTGTTATTTCTGGTTTTAATAGTAACTGGAGGATTTGAGCTTTATAATCTTACTCAAATCTCTTTGTGGCATGACGAAGCCTTTTCTGCTCTTTTGATTCAATATGACTTTAAAGAAATGATGTATCGAATCGGTTTAGATGTCCACCCACCATTTTACTATATTATTTTAGGGGGATGGGATTTTCTTTTCGGAAATTCTTTGTTTTCTTTGCGAGCGTTTAGTGTCTTTTTCAGTATCTTATTAATTTTAGGTGTCTATTTATTTGTTAAAGAAGCCTTTAAAAACAAAAAGTTTGCTCTTTTTTCTGCGGTCCTAGTAGCCCTAAATTCTTTCCAAATCCAATTCGCTATGGAAGCGAGAATGTTTACTTTGGGTGCTTTTTTAATCGTTCTTTCCAGTTTCTTTCTTTTAAAAGCTATTAAATCTAAAAATTGGTCTTGGTGGCTTTTTTATGCGGTAACCTGTAGCTGTGGAATTTATACTCATTATTATGTTTTCTTTTCAATCCTCGCTCAAGGACTTTTTGTGCTTTATTATCTCTTTAGGGAATCAAAATTTAATTTTTTTGCCTGGCTAAAAAACAAAAATTTTCAGTTTGGTTTGGGGGCTTATTCATTAGTAATTCTTTCCTATTTACCTTGGATGTCAACTTTTTTAAGCCAAGTAGGTCAAGTCCGAGAAAGTTATTGGATTCCGCCAATCAATCCTGGATCTATTCCTTGTACTTTTTTCAAAATGACAACCGGCGAAGGAATCGACCCCATTAGATTTTGGTATATTTTAATACTTTTAATGGCTACTGTTGTTACAGCTATTGTTTATGCGTTAAAGAAAATTAAAACGCCAACTAAATGGTTAATTTTTTTATTACTGATTGTTCCTTTTTTAGGAGCAACTGTTCTTTCTTTGAAGACCTCAATTTATCTTGACCGTTATTTTATTTTTGCCCTAATTTTTTATTTAATTTTAATTGGAGGAGCGATTTTGGCGATTAAAAATAAGTTTGCTCGAAATACTTTAATTGCGGTTGCAATCTTGGGAAGTTTAGTCGCTTTTCCTATCCGCTGGGCCAATCTCGATGTAGAAAAAAAACCGGGCATGACTGCCGCCACTGCCTACTTAAATCAAGAAGTTCGCCAATTTGATAAAATTTATGTAGGCTCTTCTTTTGTTTACTTTACTTTTAAACATTACAACAAAACCGGGGCGCATCCCCTTCTTTATGCTCCTGGTCCCCTCTTACATTTCTCTGGCACGGCTTTACTTTCTCCAGAAGATATAATTAAAGATTTTTATCAAGGGGGGATTGAAAAAGGTAATATTATTTGGATGATTAATACCACTGGTTTTGGTAATTATCAGCCCGAGGTGCCAAGTCGTTGGATTAAAGAAGAGGAGAAAAGTTTTCAAGATGTTTATGATTACCGAGGGTGGATTATAGTCACTAAGTATCGAGTTCAATAATCCCGGTATTTATAGGGGGCTAAGTTTCCAAATCTTAAATCGATATATTCTAAATTCTTCCGATTTTCAGGAAGAATTTCTTCTTCCAAAACTGCCCTCAGCTTGGTTAATTGCCATTCTATATCTTCTTGAGAATTAAAGTAAATTTCCCAACCTTCCGAGGTTTCAATATTCAATCTTTTTTCAGAAACTATAGTAACAGCGGTTAAGAGGATTTTTAGATTATCTCTCAGTTTAGATTTGATATCCAGAATTTGATTTAATTTTTCTTTCTCGATTACTTTATTCCCCAGTTTTAGTTCTGAGACCAGAGCTAAGTTTTTAATTTGGAATGCTTCTGGGTCAATGTCAAAAATTTCCGCAAAAATTACTCCTTCATTATCCACTAAAAAACACTGCTCAGCCTGACACCAAACAGCCAAGTCAAATCTTTTTACTACAATAATATTTAGAGCGTCGGGGAATCCTCGGCCAATTTCAACTTCAGCAATATGAGGAAAATTATTTAAAATATCTTTTTTTATTTCATTTAAATTGACTAAAAAGATGTTTCTTGTCTTTAAAAAAAATATCTTTTTCTCCAATTTTTCTTCGACTAACAACTTAAACTTTTCTTTTGAAACCTCTTCCTCACCAGTAACTATAATTTTTTCTACCTGGAAAGTCTGAGAGAAAAATAGAAAATAGAAAATAGAAAATAGAATAACGGAAATTAAAATCCCTAGCCAAAAAAATCGATAGGAAATTATCGATTTTTTCCTTTTAACTCTATGGGGCTTTTTAAAAGTTTTTTTCATTCTAGAGACCGCGTTTCGTTTTTCTTAGTTTTTCAAAAATAAAAGTGAGCCAATACTTTTTAGACGACACCCACCCGCCACCCAGCGGTAAATCTTGAGTTTTAACATATTCTTTTTTATAGCCCCCAAAACCCATTTTAAATAAAGTCAAACCAGCCCAGGGATGCCTTGGATCTTCATTGGGAGCTATTCCCCAAAAGTTATAAACTTTACAATCTCTCTTTTTTGCTTCTTGAATTGCCCTCCATTGTAAAAGATAAGAAACCGGAATTTTTGGATACTTTAAAGAAAGAGCAGCCTGGTGATAAAAAGCCTTTTTAGACCAAAAAATAATAAAAGCCGAAGCAACAATTTCTCCTTTGTACTTTCCAAAAAATAAGGAAATTTGGTTATCGGGGCTAAAGGTTGAAAACTCATTTTTTAAATAATTTAAGGAAAAGGGTACAAAATGGTGACGGTCAACAACTTCTTGATATAATTTATTGAAAATTTCGATGTCGCTTAAATTTTGACTTTGATAAATTTCGATATCTTTATTTTTTTCTGCCTGACGAATTAGATAACGAGTAGTTTTACGCATATTCATTAAAAGGTCTTCTTCTGGAGAAGTGATATCAAGTTCCCAAGTTACTTCAGGATGGATATGAATTGGAGCTGGCCTAAAACCTAAATCTTTGAAAACTTTAATATTCTCCTCATTTCTTTCCCAAATCGGGGCTGCTCTAATAAAACTTACTTTTCCCTCCTTGGCAATTTCTTTCAATTCTTCTAATAACGTTTTTAATATCTCGTATTTTATATTTGGCTTGCCCGCCATAGCTTTAACGGAGGCGGGTCCGTGCGGTAAAAACAAAAAGGTTCCCCTCTTGGCCTGAATTTTAACAATTAAAGCAACCGCGACTAAGCTGTTATCTTCGTAAATACCTAATCTCCAAATTTTATTTCCCATCATTCTGTTAAACTCTCCCCAATTCCAAGAGCTCAAAAAAGTTTTTTCCTCACACACTGAACGAAGTGAAGGTGGAGAAGAACGAAGTTCTTCAACTCCCGAAAGAAAATCTTCCCAAATAGATTTTTCATTTATTTCCTTGATTATCATATCTTCTTTAAAAAATCGACAATTTTTTTGACCCCCTCTTGAGAAACATTAATATGGGTAGGTAAATTAACAATATTTTGAGCTACTTTTTCTGCCCGGCGACAGCTACCTAATTTGTATTTCATTTTTTCTAAATTAGTATCTGAAGGAATCACTGGACTTTTCCTCCAGCCGTCATCTAAAAAAATCTTTCTTTCTCTGGCTTGTTTTAGAATTTCATCAGTATTTTTATTAACTAAAACTGGATAACGCATAAAAGTTGGTTCTCTAGGGGCCCACCGAAGGTGGGAGGATGCGGTGGGTGGGTTGTAGTCTCCCTGATTTTTAGCTAAAGGTAAATTAAACCCAGTGTTCTTTAATTCTTTTTCATAGAAACTGGCCGCTTTCCGTCGATGTTCATTAAATCTTCCCAATTTTCTAAATTGATTCAAAGCTAAAGTAGCCAGGGCATTCGGAAGGCGCTTTGGGAAATGTTTAGGAATCTCTCCCCTTTTTTCTTTTTTATAAACTGCTTTAGATAGTATGGAAAGTTTCTGAAATAGTCCCAAAAAGATTCTCCCCAGATTATTAGCTAAACTATAAGCTGGCAAAATTAAGCCATTAATAAGAATCGGATGTAAAAGTTGCTGAAGAACCCAGAAACTTGAAGGATAATCTAATTTATCTCTAAATTTCTTTATCCTCTCCCCTATTTTTTCATTATTAGTTACAACCATTCCGCCAAATACAGAAGAAATTATCTTATCTCTTCCGAAAGAAAAAAAAGCTGCGTCCCCAAAAGTACCGCAAAATTTTCCTTTGTATTTAGCCCCTAAAGCATGGGCGCAATCTTCGATTAAATATAAATCAGAGTCTTTGGCAATTTTTAAAATTTCCTCAATTTGAGCTGGCCAACCAAAGGTATGCTGAATCATTATTGCTTTTGATTTAGGAGTAATTTTTTTCTTTAGGTTTTCGGGATTTAAATTTAGGGTGGAATCTATATCTACAAAAACTGGCTTAGCCCCTTGATTTAAAATCGGATTAACTGCTGCATTACAGGTAAAGCCCTGAAGTAAGATTTCGTCTCCAGATTTAATTTCTATTGCCTCTAAAATAGCTATTAAACCAGCCCTCCCACTATTAAAAGAAATAGCATATTCTACCCCTAAATATTTTTTAAACTCTTCCTCTAATTCTTTAATCGCTTTTCCTTTTTTAAACCGCCAAGGTTGAAACTTTAATTTCCAAGCCAACCAAATATCATCTTTTTCCGTATTTGGGGATAAGGAAATAAAAATTGGTTTGAAGGGATTCATTATTAATTACTAATTGTTAGTTGTTTCATTAATTCTCTTGGTACCCTACTTTCCAAAAGCACCACATCGCCTTCTTGGCAAAAGCCTTTAAATTCCGAAGAAGATGAGGAATCAAGGTTCTTTCGAAAAAAGGTTCTTATTTTCTCCAAAATTTCTTTTGGATTTTCAATAAACAAAGCATTTAGGGCACCTTCTTTAATTTCTTTAAATCTCTCTTTGGTAGTAATTATAGATAGGTCACAAACTTCACCAATCTTTTGACCTATTCTTTTGTGAACTTCGATTGACGAGGAACCTAATTCAATTAAGCAAGGCATAACAATTACTTTTTTCCCTCCCCAAATTTTTAAGTATTCTAAATGAGAAATTACTCCGGTAGGATTAGCCGAATAAGAAGCATCAATAATGTTTAATCCATTTATTCCTTTTTTAAGTTGCATCCCGCTTTGTCCAGGCTCAATTTTCTGACAAGCCCTGGCAATTTCCTCAAAACCCATTCCTAACTCTTTAGCTACTGCCACCGCTCCTAAAATATTCAAAACATTTTGAGCTCCAAAAACATTAACTTTAAAATCGGCTGAATCATCCTTTGAATAGGCTTTAAAGGTAATAAAATCTTTTTCAGCCTTAACGTTGTGGGCCCAGATATCTGGGGGTTTCCCCGAGATTAAAGATTGAAGACCATAAAGTCTTTTTTTAATCATTGTTTTTTTGTAAAACTCTAAACAGTATTTATTATCTCCATTAAAAATTGCTAAACCGTCTTCGGGTAGCGATTCAATTAGTTCATACTTTGCCTTTATGATATTTTCTTGAGAGCCGAAAGTGGCTAAATGCTGTTCGTTTATCCCAGTTAAAATTCCGATTTTGGGTTTAGTAATGTCGCCTAAAAGTTTTATTTCTCCTCTCTTATAAGCTCCCATTTCACAAATGAAGATTTCGTGTTCGGGTTTTAAATCATTTAAAATACATTGGGATACTCCAATCTCGGTATTTTGATGCTCCTTGGTTTTTAAGACATTAAACTTTTCAGCTAAAATTGTGGCTAAAAATTCTTTAGTTGAGGTTTTGCCATAACTCCCAGTAATGCCAACCACCAATAGGTCTTTAAATTCAGCTCGCTTTCTCTTGGCTTTTTTGATAATTTGATTTCTTCCCAAAACCGTTAAGGGTTGAAAAATAAAAATAATTACTGAAATAATAAGAGGTGTAAGAATATCAAACGCCAGTAATCCAACTAACGGACGTTTAAAAGAAAGCATCATGAAAAGCAAAGAGGCAATCGTAAAAGCTAAAAGTATAAAAACCAAGAATTGGATTTTTCTCGTAAATACCGGTTTAAGAAATTTACCCGAGATATAATTGCTTGCGGCTTTTATTCCTTCAAAAAAATACACAACAAAAAGCATGACAACAGAAAAAATAAGAATGAAATCATGAACCATGTCAAAAAATCCAAAACCCACCGAAATATACTCCATAGCAATCCAAACAACAAGAAGAAAAACCTTAAAAATAACGAGCTTATTAAATACAAGTTTTTTCCCTTTTTCTGTTTGAAAATGAGCTAAAAATCGCGAAATCCGGTATTCCTTTAGCTGCCAAAGATAAAGCCAAAATAAAATCGCTTTTGTTTCACGAATGAACCAAAGAAAACTTAAAATCAGAATCATAATTTAGCTTTGTAAAAAAGAAATTAAAATTTTAGATAATTCTTCCGGAGCTTCCCGATGAGGACTATGTCTTGCCCCGGGAAGAATTCTGAGTTGGGAGCGTTTAATTTTTTCTTTGATTCTATAAGCATCTTTTAATGGTAAAACATCATCTTTTTTGCCCCATAAAATCAAAGTTGGAGTTTTAATTCTTTCCAAAACCATTTCTAAATCTTCTTCTTTTGCTATTTTCTTCATTGTTTCTTTCATGATTCCGTCAGCAACATAATAATCCCTTGTTCCAGCAAGTTTATATACTAATTTTTGAGCTTGGGGATAAAATATTTTAAGACCGGGTAAAGAAAAAATTCTTCTGCCAAGGAAAGCTAACCAATAAAAAAGATAGGTTTTGATACTTTTTCTTTTAATTATGGCTGGAGCACACAAAATGAGCTTATCTATCAGATTTGGATTTTCCGCCGCCATTTTTACAGCTAGTCCTCCGCCAAAAGAATGGCCTAAAAGATTAAATTTTTGCCAATTTTTAGGGGCCTGCCCTTCAGGCGGGAGGGTGGTGGGTGGGTTGTAGTCTTTTACTTTTTGGAGAATCCAGTCAATATAGTCCTCCCTTCCCCAGGGTTTTAGAGGAGAAGGAATTGTCCCAAAACCCGGAAGATCAAGAGCTAAAACTTCTATTCCTTTTTTTTCCAGTAACTCCTTTACTCTTTGCCATCGCCCAGAATTTGAACCCCAGCCATGTAAAATTAAAATTTTTAGCCCTCTCATTTAATTACTTTAAATTTTAGATATCTTTGAAGAACCTCGGGCACCTTTATACTTCCGTCTTTTTGTTGATAATTTTCAATGATGGCGATTAAAGTTCGGCCAATGGCGCAAGCAGTACCATTTACAGTGTGAATAAAAGTTAATCTTTTTGTTCTTGTATCCGCTGTCCGATATTTTATGTTTAATCTTCTAGCCTGAAAATCAGTGCAATTGCTTGTCGAGTGGGTCTCTCGATAACGATTTTCGCTTGGCAACCAGGCCTCAATATCATATTTAGCGGCGGTTGGAAACCCTAAATCACCAGTACACATTTGAACTACTCTATAAGGTATTTTTAGGCTTTTCATTAATTTCTCTTCCATTTCTAAGAAAAAATGGTGTTCCTTTTTCGAATCTTCAGGCTTACAAAAACTGAACATCTCCACTTTATCAAATTGATGAACTCTAAAAATTCCCCGAGTATCTTTCCCATAAGCACCGGCTTCTCTTCGAAAACAAGTAGAAAAACCGAGATACCTTCGAGGTAAATCGATTTGGGCAAAAATTTCCCCGGCCCGCATTGCCCCTAGCGATTGTTCGGCAGTGGCAATCAAATATAAATTGTCTTTTTCAAAATAATAAGCTTCCTTCCCATCAAATTGCTCAGGATATCCCATACCTTTGGCCATTTCTGGTTTTATCATTACTGGCGGGATAACCGGGATAAACCCCAAAGGGGTTAGGGTGTCAAAAGCAAGATTTATTAAAGCAAATTCAAGAAGAGGGGCTTCATTTTTTAAATAACCAAAACGGGTACCAGCAACCTTAGCTGCTCTTTTAACATCAATTAAATCAAGATTCTGGACAATTTCTAAATAATCTTTTGGCTTAAATTGAAATTTTGTTTTTTCCCCGACCTCTCTTAAAACTACATTATCTTTTTCATCTTTTCCCATTGGCACCTCTTCTAAGGGTAAATTGGGAATTTGAAGCATTAATTTATCGAAATCTTGAACCAAGTCTCCAAGGTAACCTTCATAATCTCTGATTTTTGCCTTAACCTCCTGAGCCTTTTTGATTAGTTTGTCTCTTTTGGTAAAATCTATTTCTTTGCTAACTAAATAAGAAATTCTATTTTCTTCTGCTCTTAAACTCTCAGTTTCTTTTAAATATTCTCTTCTTTTTTCATCTAGTTCTAAAAGTCGGTCAATATCAACTTTAACCTGCTTCGCTTCACAGCCCTCTTTTACTTTGTCGGGATTTTCTCGAATAAACTTAATGTCCAGCATATTTTTTAACTTTAATTATTAATAATATTAAGCCGGCTATTCCTAAAATGGAGCAAAGAAAATAATTCTGGGGAATGGAAATTAAATTCAAAAATGGATTAAAATGGGAAGGCCAGAAGGGGGAAACATCATAATGCATCAAAGAATCGAAAATAACATGAATCCAGCAACCAAACAGCCCGCCAAAGAAAATGCTTAAATTAGAAGAATTTTGAGCAAGGCGGACTTTATCAAGCCATTTTATAATCTGCTTTTTAAAAATAACGACAATTATTAACACTACTATTGCTCCTAAAATGCCTCCCAAAAAGGAAGTGAAATAATGGTGCGGCTGTCCTAGGTTGCCTGTAATTAAAGCGAAAAACGGTTCGACATCTAAGACAATACTACCTAAAAGAAAAGCTGTTAAATCTAAAAATCGAAAGCTTAGCATTCCGAAAAATAATCCCGGACCCAAATGAAAAGGAGTTAAAGGCACAATTAAAAATTTCTAATGTTTAATTTCTAATTTCTAATTTCTAAACTTTAACGTGGACGCATCGTCGGAAACAATATCACTTCTCTCAAGCCATGGGAATCCGTTAATAAGGATACTAATCGGTCAATTCCTAAGCCAAAACCGGCAGCTGGGGGCATACCGTATTCTAAGGCAGTCAGGAAATCTTTGTCCATTCTTTGAGCTTCTTCTAAACCAGCTTTGAAAAATTTTTCTTCTTCCTCAAATCTTTTTCTTTGTAAAAGCGGGTCATTAAGTTCTGAAAAAGCATTAACTAATTCCCAACCAGCTATAACTAATTGGAAATTAGCTAGTTTTGAAGAACTATCGTCGAGAGATTTGGCTAAAGGAAAGGCACCTAAAGGATGATTAATAACAAAGGTGGGCTGCCAAATTTTAGAAAGACAGATTTTTTTATAAATTTCATCAGCAATTTCAGCCTTACTGCCTCTTGCTTCAAGCCCCAGTTTTTCCGCTTCTTTTTTAAGGGCTTCAATGTGAATTTCTTCTAAATTAATTTTGGTATATTTTCTTAAGATTTGAGAAAACTCTATTCTTGGCCAGGGAGTTTTAAAATTTATTCCCTTGCCTTCGTATTTAATAATTAACTGCCCAAATATTTTTTTAAGCAGGGCTTCAAACATTTTTTCAGTTAACTTCATTAAATCTTTATAATCGGCATAGGCCCAATAAAACTCCAGCATAGTAAAATCAGGGTTATGGGCTCTGTCAACACCTTCATTTCGAAAACATTTTCCGATTTCATAAACCTTTTCAAAGCCACCGACCAACAATCTTTTAAGATAAAGTTCCGGAGAAATTCTTAAATATAAATCGATATCTAAGGCATTTAGATGGGTTTTGAAAGGTTTAGCTTTTGCTCCACCATAAATTGGCTGTAAAATCGGGGTTTCCACTTCCAAAAATCCTTCTTTTTCTAAAAATTCTCTAATTTCTTTTATAATTTTAGAGCGAGTTTCAAATTTCTTCTTCGTTTCTGGGTTGAAAATTAAATCTAAATATCTTTTTCTAAATCTTTCTTCAATATCTTTTAATCCGTGCCATTTTTCAGGTAAAGGCAGTAAAGACTTCGCTAACATTTTATAATCGGCAGCTTCAACTGTTTTTTCTCCTTTTTTGGTTTTAAATAAAATTCCCCTGACTTCAATAAAATCGCCGATATCAAAATTATCTAAGAAAAACTTGTATGCTCGCTCCCCTATTCTATCTTTTCTAAAATAGGCTTGGATTTTATCTGAGCCATCTTCAAGGTGTAAAAAAGTTGCTCCACCATGTTCTCTCAGGGAGCGAATTCTGCCAACCAAAATTACTTCCTTTTTTAATCGAGCGAGCTGAGTAAAATCTTTAATCACTTCAGCAATTTTGTAAGTCCTTTTGGTTTTAGCTGGATAGGCCAAAATCCCAGCTTTTCTAATTGCTTCCAGCTTTTTTAATCTAATTTTTCTTAATTCATCAATTGTGGCCATATATTCAAAGTTTAACTTATTTTTCTTTCCCTGTCGATGAAAACTTCGTTTTCATCTCCACGCTTCGCTCGCTATCGCTCGCTCGCGTGAGCGAAGTACCATTCTAATATCGCTTTAGCTACTGGTGGAGTTACTACTGGGCCTTCTTTAACATCCGCTATCATTATGGTCAAAACTATCTGAGGATCCTCATAGGGAGCAAAAACAGTAATCCAGTTATCTAAATAATCTTTTTCCCCGGTTTGAGCACTTCCAGTTTTAGAGGCAACTGGGACTCCCAATTGATCCAACCACCCCGTGGCCGTACCGCTGGTTACTGCTTGCCGCATCCCCTCTCTAACAATTTGAAGATTTTCTGGATTAATAAAATTCTCTCGAATAATTTCAGGTTTAATTTCCTCAACTAGTTTTTTCTCACTATCAATTATTTCTTTCACCACTTGGGGTTGAAGTAGTTTACCGCCATTAGCAATGGGCACAAAACTCGCTGCCATTTGGAGAGGAGTTACCCGAAGGTAACCCTGACCAATAGATAAATGATAAGTATCGCCGTCATACCAAATCTCTCCAAGTTCTTCTTTTTTCCAACTAGGATCGGGTAAAAAACCTTCGGCTTCCTGGGGCAAATCAATTCCGGTTTTTGACCCCCAGCCAAAAAGTCCCAGATATTTTTTAATCTTAGTAGGCCCTAACCCCTCTTGGTCCCCGTATCCTCCCCCTATTGTGTAAAAATAAATATTGCAAGATTCAGCAATAGCTTTTCTCATATCTGTCCAGCCATGGGTTTTCCAATCATGAAATTTATAAATAATTTCTGGAATATATTGATGGGGAATTTCAATTATTCCTTGGCAATTAATCTTTTTTTGAGGAGAAATCATTTCTTCTTCTAAGGCGGCCGAAGCAATTAAGGGTTTAATTGCCGAGCCAGTGGGATATCCTCCGGAAATAACTCGATTAAAAAGTGGCTCCAAAGGATCCTCATTAATTTGCTCCCATTCCTCTTCCGACATTCTCTTTGAAAATAGATTATTATTAAAGCTGGGAAGACTGACTAATGCTAGTACTCCTCCGGTTTTTGGATCCAAAGCGACTGCTGCCCCAATTTCTGCTCCAATTTCTTTAAGTTTTTTCTTTAATTCCTCTTCAATTTTTTTCTGGAGTCCAGCATCCAACCATAAAACCAAACTTTTCCCTGATTCTGGCAAAGAAGTGGTTTCCTGAGAGATTAAATTACCTTCGGCGTCTCTTTCAGTTAAAATCTCTCCTGGTTTTTCTTTTAATATTTCGTCGTAAGATTTCTCCAAGCCATTTTTCTCCCCGGTTTTTCTTTTATAACCAATTAAGTGGGAAAAACTTTTGCCTTCTAGATAATCTCTAACCGTATTGTTTTTAATTTGAAAACCAGGAAGTTCTCTAATTTTTGCCTCAAGAATTATTAAGGTCTGATGGTCAAGATTTTCCGAAACCAGAACTACCGGAGTTTGGCTTTCCTCGATTTTCTTTTCGAGCTCGTCTGAGTTTATTTTTAAGATTTGAGAAATCTCCCTCAAAATTTTTTTCTCCTCCGTTTTCTCTTTTGGAAGATCAATTTTTCTACAAACTAAATCGAAACTGGGCTGATTAAAGATCAATTGAAGGAAATTTCTGTCATAAATCACCCCCCTTTCAGCTTGAATTTGATGAATTATAAATTTATTTTCTTCAGCTAAAGCTGAAAGATTTTTACCTTCAATTACTTGAAGCTGAAAAGTTTTGGCAAAAATAACTGAATTCAAGATGAAAACAAAAACCAAAAGTAATTGCAAAACTTTTTTTAAAAGAGGGACCTCAAATTTTTTTTCTGAAATACCCAGTTCTTCTTCTTTCCTTTGAGCAAGTT
>CAZWEN010000007.1:0-20710 GCA_964632775.1 uncultured Candidatus Saccharibacteria bacterium
TCTGCTTTTTAAAATTTAAAAAATCCCCCTTGCCAAGGGAGCTACTGTAAATTGACAAAAAGCCAATCCCTACTAATAAAATAGCAGTAATAATTAAAATCCAATCCAGTTTTTTTAGATGATGCCACATAATTACCAAATCTATCGACTTACGAAGTCAATAGATTAAAAAATTCTTTTTCAGAAATCGTTTTCACTCCCAATTCTTTGGCTTTAGCTAGTTTGGTGGAACCCGGTTCTTGGCCAACCACCAGGTAGTCAGTTTGCTTTGAGAGAGAGCTTAAAGGATGACCGCCCTGGAGGCGAATTTTCTTTTCGGCTTCAGTTCTACTCATTAGCTCTAAAGTTCCAGTAATTACAAAGGTGAGTCCTTGTAGCTTTTTACCGACTGTTTCTGGAGGCAAAATTGTCACCCCAGCTTTTGTTAAATCATTAATTAGTTTTTGATTTCTTTTTTGCTGAAACCAATTATATATGCTTTCAGAAACTTTGCCTCCGATATCAGGGATTTTTTCTAGGTCTTGGCAAGAGGCTTTTTTAAATTTATCAATGGAACCTGAATAATTTGCTAAATCAATTGCCGTTTCTTCTCCCACGTGGCGAATTCCTAAACTATAAATAAAACGAGCTAAAGTTATTTTTTTACTCTTTTGAATGGCTTGGACTAAATTTTGAGCTGCTTTTTCGGCAAATCTTTCCAGAGGCAATAAATCTCCTTCTTTTAGTTCAAAAATGTCAGGAGCCCGAGAAATTAAATTTTCATCCATTAATTGGTCAATAATTTTTGGTCCCAATCCTTCAATATCAAAGGCCTTTTTAGAAGTGAGGTGATACAGAAATTCTCTTCTCCGAGCCTGACAATCAGGGTTTTTGCATCGCCAAACCACTTCCTTAGCCTTCCTAACTAATTTTCTCCCACAAACCGGACAAGTTGTTGGCATTTGAAATTTCTTTTCTCTCCCTGTTCTTAATTTTGGCAAAACCTTTATCACCTCGGGAATAACATCCCCGGCCCGGCCAACAATGATGGTATCTCCAATTTTTACTCCCAATCTTTTTATTTCCTCAGTGTTATGTAAGGTGGCTCGGGAAACAGTTACTCCTCCCACCTGGACTGGTTTTAAATAGGCTACCGGAGTAATTGCTCCGGTTCTGCCTACTTGAAGTTTGATGTCTTCGATAATGGTGATAGCCTGCTCGGGAGAGAATTTAAAAGCCCTCATCCCCCGGGGAGATTTTCCGACTACTCCCAATTTATCAAACAAATCATTGTTATTTACTATTACTACTACTCCATCAATCAGATGAGGTAAGATAGCTCTTTCTTTGGCAATTTTCCGCCAGAGTTCAACTGCTTCTTCTAAATTCTTGCAAATTTTGGCATAAGAGTCAGTTTTAAATCCCAAGGCTTTTAAAATTTGATGCTCTTCCGAATGACTTTTTTGACCAAGGTCAGTTACTAAATCATAGGCTAAAAATTCCAGCGGTCGGGAAGCCGCTAATTTTGGGTCAAGTTGTCTAATGGAACCGGCGGCTAAATTCCGTGGATTAGCATAAAGTGGCTCTCCTTTCTTTTTTCTTTCCTGATTAACTTTTTCAAAGGCCTCTTTTCGCATATAAACCTCCCCCCGAATTTCAATCGAATCTTTTAATTCTACGGGATGGCTTCCCATAGAACGGGAAATTTCTAATTTGAGGGGGATGCTTTCAATGGTTTTTAAATTTTGAGTAACATCTTCCCCTACTTTGCCATCCCCCCTAGTGGCACCATATTTTAAAATGCCATCTTCATAAATTAAGGTAATAGCAAAGCCATCGATTTTTAATTCAGCAAAATATTCAATTACCGAGCTTTCGCTCGCTCGGGTTTTTAAATAATCTTCCCAATCTAAAAGTTCTTTTTCTGAAAAAACATCTTCGATCGAAAGCATAGGAACTTCATGTCTTACTTTGACAAATCCTTCTAAGGGCTTTCCAGCCACTCTCTGGGTTGAGGAATCAGGAGTGATAAATTCTGGGAACTTTTGCTCTAATTGATAAAGCTCGTGTTTTAAGGAATCTAAAGCGGCATCAGAAATTTCCTGCCTATTCAAAACATGATACAAGTATCTGTGGTGTGAAATAACCTTTTTCAGTTTCTCAATTCTCTGCCTTGCTTGTTTTTTCGTCATGATTTACCCTGTTAATACTTTATTTCGATTGCTCTTTTTACCTCTTTATAGCTGCCCAGTGATTTTAGACAATAATTTACGGCATCACAATAATCAGGATTATTGGGGTCATTAGAACCAATATTCTCAATTCCTAAAGGGCAAATAGGTCTTTCTTCAGGATTATCAGGGTCTCCAAAAGAACACTTCTCAAATTCAAAATGACAACATTTTGCCTGAGTATCATATTGGGCATCTCCCAAATCAGCATTATCAGACGAATTGGAATGAGTAGGGGTTGGGGAAGCCGGATGTTGATAAAGGTCGTAGACAGCAGCTTCAATTCCGCTATCAGCAGCATAAAAAGCAGTTACTGAATAACCAATCTCTGACATCATCCTCATTTCTTGGATTAAAAGAGCACTGATTCCCAGGCTAATCGCTAAAATCAAACTAGTAATTAAAACTGTAAAAAGTAGTGAAATCCCTTTCTGATTTGAAAATTGAAGTTTAATATGAGACATCGAGGTTTCTTTGAGAAATGGTAGTTTGAATTTTTATTAGGGGCCGGAGTTCAGACCTTTGACCTTTCCCTCCTTTTATTTCTAAAAAGAGAGTTGCTCGGGGTTGGTCAGTATCGGTTTGCGATTCTCCAGAAAGTCTAAATTTTAGTGAAGTTATTTCTAAGTCCTCGGCGGTTAAATAATTTTCAACTCCATCTTTGGATTCTTTTAATCTTGCCTCTCCCAAAAAAAATTCCTGGCATTCTTCTTTATAATTGATAAATTTTAAACCATCTCCCCCCCGAGTAATTTCGTAATTTAATCCGTTTTGAGAAAGACAGGCAGGGGCAGATAGCTCTTTCTTTGCCATTCTTATAGCCCGACTAATGTATTCCAAAGTATAAGAAGTGTTGTCTAAAAGTTTTTGGGAAGCTAGGGCTTTTTGCTGGCCTTTAAGGGAACCAACCAAAAAACCAGCGGGGGCGGCAATTACTATAGTAAAAATACTAATCGCCACTAAAACTTCAATTAGGGTGTAAGATTTATTCATGCTATTTTGTCCAGTTGTATAAATATTCCATACTAGTGATGGAGTGCATTTTCCCTTTTTCTTTCCAGAGGACCTCAACCGAAATTTTCATTTTATCAGCTTCTTCATCTGGGGGGTCATCTAAGTCTACTTTATCGGAAATAGTTATTTTTCTCTTAAAAATTGTGGGGTCACCTAAATCATAATTGTAAAATCCTTGGTCTGGAATTTTTAGAAAGTGAAGATTATAATCATGGTCATAATCACAAGGAGAAGAACATTCGGTTAAACTAAAATCATCGTAATCTACCTCATAATATATTTCTCCTGTTTCTTCTCCTAGGCCTTCATCCCAATCCTTTCCTTTGAGCCAATTGGTATCCCGAATATTTTTAACTGTCTCAATCCCCTCTTGGGCTAGATAAGAAGCGACTAATTTTGATTGAACCACTGAAACCGAAGCAATGGTTTGAGAAATTAAAACAAAGCTTCCCCCAACTGCTAAGGTTAGAACAGTAATGGCTAAAATTACTTCCAATAGGGTAAAACTATTTTTTTTCATGGTTTTTTAGTGTCGATGAGGCCGGCGATGTTAACGGTAACAGTTCTGGTTATGCTTTCATTATCTTTCAGGCAAAGAGTGATTGCGGCTTCATTTCCTCCAGCAATGGTCACCGTAGGGTCAGGAGGAGCAAAAGTTATGGGAAGAAAATCAACTGGAAAAGAATCAACTTGAAGATTTTTTATTTTAATTCCTTCTTCCAAGAAAAGTTCTTCAATCTTTTCTTGTTGAACATTTTCGATACAAGATCCCCCAGTACAATCTGGACATACATATATCCCGCCATCATAAATTTTATTATTGTTGCAATCAGCAAATAGAATATAAGAATTGGGGCCTTCAGTAAAATAAATTCCATATCCTCCTTTGGGAAAAGCATTATAAAAACTTTTGGAAGATATTGCCATTTCCTCAGCTCGCCTCAAATCTTGAGCTAATCTATGGGTTGAGCGCAAAAGAGCCGATTGTTTTTCTCCCCCCCGATAGTTAGCCAAAACAATAGCCGCCAGCAAACCAATAATGAAAATCACTACCGTTATTTCTAATAAGGTGAACCCTAATTTGGAATTTGGAATTTGGAATTTGGAATTTGGAATTTTCACTAGAATAAATTTAAGTACCAATGAATAACATTCTGGCCCCAAAATAAAGCAATGAAGGTGCCTACCACTAAGAATGGGCCAAAAGGCACTTCTGAGCGAAGACTTTTTCTGTGAACTAAAATTAATCCTATTCCCATTATAGCGCCGATAAAAAAAGCTAAAAATAGAGCGACTAAAATATTTGGCCAACCAAGGAATAAACCCATAAAAAAAGCGAGTTTTATATCTCCTACTCCCATCCATTTACCACGGGATACCAAAACTATTGCCAAAAAGAAAGCGGCTGCCCCAAAAGCAGAGTATATAGAATATAGAATATAGTATGTAGAATGTAGTACAAAATATGAATAAAAAATATTATACAAAAAAGTTACTCCAATGGCGGGGTAGATTATTTTATCGGGGATAATATAGTACTTTAAATCATAGACAAAAATAATTATTAAAAAACAACTGATAATTAAAAAATAAAGAAGGGGGAATAAATTCACCGTGGTGAAAATATTCACCAAGAGAAGAAATATGGTGGCGGTAGTAAATTCCACTAAAGGATATTGTAGAGAAATCTTTTGATGACAATAGCGGCATTTTCCTCTTAAAATTAGGAAGCTTAATAAGGGGATTAAATCTTGCCAGCCCAATTTGTGTTTACAATGAGGACAAAAAGAGCGTTTGAATAGAAAACTTTCGCCAGCCTGAAGACGATAGATTATTGAATTCAAAAAAGAACCAATAACTAAACCAAAAATAAAAATTAAAATTTCCATTGATTTATTTTAACATTTTTAAGCCAAATAAAAACCCCATAAGATAGCAGCTTCGCTTATCTCACGGGGTAGTTAAACACCGAGCTTCCAGTCGTGGAAGTGAAGGTGAAGAAGAGGACAAAACCCTCTTCGCCCATCCAAAAATCAGAAACGTTCTTATTTTTATTCTTTAATTAAGGACAATCAGTAATCTCGGTGGTAGGTACAGGAGTAATTTCTTTTGAAACACCAGCTGAATCAACACACCAGGCCTTTGTTGCATCCGTTTCTAATTCAACCCAGGCACAAAAAGCTGCGCTATCAGTATCTTCATTACAAACAACGGCAGGGGTTTCTGCAGCTTTTAATCTATCAATCTCATCACTAATTCTCTTATAATCTCCACTGGCACTTAGGGTACTATCACCCGTCCCTGCACCTGCCTCAGCGCAAACAGTGCCATAATCAAGGTTTTCAACATAGTCCATCTCAGCTAATAGCCTTATTTCAGCCATCATTGATTTGATGGAGGCGTCTTTGGCTTTGGTTCTGGCTCCACCTAAAGAAACTAAAACAATACTGGCTAAAATTCCAATAATGGCTATCACCACTAACAACTCAATCAAGGTAAAACCTTTATGTTTCTTTGTAAATATTTGTAACATTGTTAATTGTTAATTGTTAATTGAAGTTCGACCTTTGGTTTTTAAAAAGATACTCTGATTTTACTTATTTACCAACAACTAACAGTTGAGGAAAGGGTTGTTGGGGGTTTAGTGGTAAGATCAAATTTTGTTCCCTTTTCGCTAGCCGCTATCCAAATATCCTCAGTTTGTAGTTTTACATAAACACAATATTTAGTTGGAATGGTATCGTTCTCTGACCATTTATACATCTGGTCACCAGAATTCGAAGGGTCTTTTGATACCGGGCATAAATAACAAGGGTCGCTATCTTTGTCAATATTTTCAATTGCATTTGCCTTGTCAGCAGTGTCATTGGCCGGATACTGATTAGCCCCTGCACAATTAGAATCATCATAGCATAAATCCATTGCTTTCATAATCTGTTGAATATCAACCTTCCTTCTGGCATCGTTAGCTTGTTTCTTCGGTCTGCCGACAGAAACTAAAATAACTGAAATCAAAAGACCAACAATAGCCAAAACCACCAGAAGTTCAATTAAAGTAAGTCCCTGTTTTTTAGTAAAAAATCCTAGCATACTATTATAGTATAACACATTTCAGCCAAGAGAAAACTGTGGAAAACTTAAAAGGCAACCATCTGATAGATGGGAACCAAAATTGAGAGCATTAATCCAGCCACAATCACTCCTAAAAAAATAATTAAGGCTGGCTCCAAAATACTTAAAAGATTATCAATAGTCCGGTCTATTTCTTTTTTGTAAAAATTTACTATATTCATCAGAGTACTATCTAAAGTACCAGTTTTTTCTCCCACTAAGATCATTTGAACAAAGACTGGGGGAAAAACTTCCGGGGACTGGACAAGAACTGAGGAAATTGGCTCCCCTTTTCTAACTTTATCTCTGGCTTCAAAAATAACTTCTTTATAGGAGATGTTACCAATAATTTCTCCCACTGTTTGGAGGGCTGAAGTAATGGGTAGACCTCCCGAAATTAAAGTGGAAAGGTTTTCAGCAAAACGAGCAAGATTAATCATTTTTAAGAAAGGGCCTACTACTGGAAGTTTAAGAAAGGTTTTATCAAAAAATTTTTTTCCCTTCTTGGTCTGATAATACCTAAATCCGGCCAATATCAAAATAACAATTCCTAAAATTATTAGCCAACCCCACTGCCTTAAAAAAACGGACAAACCGATGACTATTTTAGTAACGGTGGGAAGCTCCTGGTTGGTTTCTGTCAAAACCCCACTTAAATTGGGAATAACAAAAAAAATCATTAGGGCCAAAACTAAGAAAACCACAAAAATAATCAAAGAAGGATACATTAAAGCTCCCTTCATTTTGGCAGTAAGATGATATTCTCTTTCTAAATGCCCAGCTAGGTATTCTAAAGATTCAGAAAGGGTACCTGAAACTTCCCCAGCCTTGACCATGGCAATATAGAAAGAGGAGAAAATTTCAGGATGTCGAAACAGGGCCCCAGAAAAAGAGGTTCCCCCTTCTACTTCTTCAGATAATTCTAAAATCTTTTCTTTGAATCCCGGGTCTCGGGTTTGGACAGAGAGCACTCTTAAAGCCTCTACTAGAGGAATCTTAGATTTAAACATTATTGACAGCTGCCTAGAAAACAAAACAATATCTTTCCGGGAAACTCTCTCAAAAATTTTTATTCTCTTAGCATAAAGAGGGGGAGCGGCTACTTCTTCCAAAATAGTGACATATAATCCATGCTTTCTTAAAAGAGTGGTTGCCGCTTCTCGGGAAGAAGCCTCAATAATGCCTGTCTGGGTTTCTCCTTTTTTAGTTCGGGCCTGATAATTATATTTCATTTAAGGGTGGCGGGTGGGGCTGTGGCAGTTAATTATATTTCATTATCGGACGAGCATTTTTAATTCAGCTGGATTTAAAGAGTAATTTAAAGCATTTTCTAAAGAAATTTCTTTCATTTTAACTAAATTAGCCAGAGACCTGTTTAAGGAAATCATACCCATCTCAGCTGAAGTTTCAATCACTAAGGGTAATTCATGAATTTTATTTTCCCGAATTAAATTAGCGGTAGCTGGGGTAGAAATCATTACTTCAGCAGCCGGAATTAAACCTCCCTTGATCCGAGGAATCAATCTCTGAGAAACTATTCCTAAAAGAGAACCTGATAGTTGAGCTCTGATTTGGCTTTGCTGAGCCGGAGGGAAACTATCAACAATCCGATGAATAGATTGGGCAGCGGAGTTAGTATGCAAAGTAGCAAAAACCAGATGGCCGGTTTCAGCAGCGGTGATGGCAGTAGCGATGGTCTCGAGGTCTCTCATTTCTCCAACCATAATCACATCTGGATCCTGACGAAAGGTTGACCTTAGAGCTCGGGCAAAACTTAAAGTATCTTGATAAACCTCTCTTTGATCAACAATCGCTCGGTCATCTTCGAAAACATACTCAATAGGGTCTTCAATGGTAATGATGTGGTCAGTTCGGGTATGATTTATTTCATCGATTAAAGCGGCCAAAGTAGTACTCTTTCCATGAGAAGAAGGACCAGCAATTAAGAGAAATCCTTGAGTAGCCTGAGTAAATTGGCGTAAAATTGGAGGGAGATTTAATTCCTCAATAGTTCTAATTTTAGCCGGGATCAATCGTAAGGAACAAGAAACCTCCTCTCTTTGGAAAAAAACATTAACTCTAAACCGAGCACATAACGCTTTATGTGCTTCGGTAAAGCGGGCTCGCTCTTCAAAACTGTAAGAAAAATCAACTTCTTTTTTTCTAAGGAATTTTTGGAAAAGGTCTTCACCTAATAGCGCCCCAGCTAGACCTTGAGTATCTTTTGAAGATAATTTTTTCTTTTTCAAAAGGGGGACTAATCTACCAGCTATCCTCAGCACCGGAGGGTGGCCAACTGAAAGATGTAAATCAGAGGCCTGCTCTTTAACAGTTAGAGAGAGAAGTTCTTTGAGTTGTTTTTTATAATTATTAGTCATAAGTTATTTTAAGACTTCTTTTATCTCATCCACTACTTGACTTGGGGTATAATGAGCTTTAATTAAATATTTTGTTGCTCCAAGTTTTAATCCTTTTTCTACTTCTCCTTTCTGGCCAAGATTGGAGAGAACAACAATTTTTAAATCTTTCAGATTTTTGATTTTTCTTAGAATCTCCCAGCCGTCAATCTGGGGTAAAACAATATCTAAAACCAGAAGGTCAAATTTCTCTTCATTTAATTTTCTTAAACCTTCTTCCCCATCGCTGGCTACTTCAACGCTAAAACCGGCCTCTTTGAATTTAGTGGTATAAATATCAATTAAAAATGGGTCGTCTTCAACTAATAGAATATATCTCATGCTATTTTTCCTCCGCCACCCTCAATACTTCCTCTATCGTAGTCACTCCGTTGAGCACCTTCATGATGCCGTCTTGTTTCATAGTAATCATCCCCTGCCTTTCAACCTCTTTAATAATTTCTCTCTCTGAGGGTTCTTTTAAAATTATATCAGAAAGTTGATCAGTCATCGACAAAATTTCAAAGAGGCCGATCCTGCCAGTAAAACCTTTATTGTTACATTTTCGACAGCCGGTAGCTTCAAAAATATAAAGGGGTTTGGGTATTTTAAAATTCTTTTTAGTTTGGGGAGGAAAATTGCCAATTTCTTTTAAGATTAAATCTTTAATTTCTTTTTTTGGCTTTATCTTTTTTTTGCAGTTGTCACATAATCTTCTAACCAATCTTTGGGCAATAGCAACACTTAAGGTGGGAGGGATTAAATAAGGCTGAATTCCTAAATCCAATAGTCGGGGAATTGCCCCTATGGCATTGGAGGTATGTAAGGTAGATAAAACAATGTGACCAGTTAAAGCAGCATGGGTAGCTAAGCTGGCAGTTTCTGGGTCTCGAACCTCTCCAACCATAATGATGTCTGGGTCCTGTCTAACTATGTGGCGAAGGCCAACGGCAAAATCATAGCCAATTTCTGGCCTAACCTGAGATTGATTAACCCCTTCAATGAAATATTCTACCGGGTCTTCTAAAGTAACAATATTTACCCCTTCCTTGTTCAAAGCTTGCAGAATGGCGTACAAAGTGGTAGTTTTTCCGCAACCAGTAGGGCCGGAAGCCAAAATTAAACCATAAGGTCTTTTAACTGCCTGCTTAACTGCTTCCAGGTTTCTTTTTTCCAGTCCTAGTTCTCTAAAAGTCTTTAAACCGGTGGTTGGGTCAAGAACCCTGATAGCCACTTTTTCTCCCAGAGTAGTGGGAAAAGTAGAAACTCGAAAATCAATGCTTCCCCCGTTGATTTTAGTCGAGAATCGACCATCCTGGGGAATTCTGGTCTCATCGATTTTTAAATTAGAAAGGATTTTAATTCTGGCCACCACGGCCGGATGGGTTCTCAGAGGTAAAAAAATTGAAGAATGTAAAATTCCCAATAATCTGAACCTGATTCTCAATTTTTCTCGGGTGGGCTCAATATGGATGTCAGAGGCTTTTCCTTCCACGGCATGTCTCAAAATGACGGCGACAATTTTAGTAATCGGAGCTTCCTCAGCCAGCCTTTCGAATTCAGCGGCTGTTCTTGGCTTAACCTCAACTTTCTTTTCCTTGAGTTCTACCTCTAATTCTTCTAAAGCCCTTCCTACTTCCTTTCTTAAAGTCCGATACTGTTTTAAAAGATTACTAAAGGTAGTAAGGGTAATTAGAAAAACTCGATAAGTAAAGAGGCCCTGACGGCCCAAAAACTTCAAAGCTTCTTGAGCTTTCAAATCTTCAGGATAAACCATTCCTACCTCCAGAATTTTGTCTCTTCTTACCAGTGGGATCATTTTATAATGTTTAGCGGTTTCTTCTGGAATCATCCCTAAAGTTTCCAAAGGAACTCCACTGGCAACTATTTCTTTTAATGGTATTTTTAAATTTTTACTTTTTAAATTAAATAAAAAACTTTCATCACAAAGCCTCTTTTCTAAAATTACCTCTTCTTCTCGCTTCTTAGTTTCCCTAATTTCAAATTCTAAAGTAGTAGCTTTTCCTTTATCTAATATTCCTTTTTTTATTAACTGCTGAATCAATGTCATATTAGTATGGCGCAAATGGGTTTTCTCGGCCAATTTCGATTCCTACTTCAATCGGCTCAATTTCCTCAAAAGGCTGGAGTCCTTTGAGAATGGGGCTTTCTAGAATTTCAAAATCTATTTCTACTTTTTTACTAGGTTTGATAATTTCTTCTGGAAAAATTGGTTTCTCTTTGACAAAAAAACCTCGCCAGATAACCAGAACAATAACGAAAAGGATTATTCCTAGAATTAAAATGAAACGTTTTTGAATTTTTCTTTTTTCTAAAAAAGTTATGGCCACGGAATTATTAAATTAATATGAATAAACTTTAATTCTTAGATTGAAGTCAACTGGGCCTGCTTCTTCCAAGGTGGAAAAAGAAATACTTTCTAACTCAATCATCCTGGCTGTCTTTTCCAAAGTCGAAAGGAAATTTTTAAAGGAGGGGTAAGAACCAACAACTGTTAGATTAATTCCCGTCTCTCGAATTTCCGGACTCCAACCTTCCTTGACTAATTCTTCTTTGAGGGGACTGGGCAAAGTGGGAACTATCTTCTTTAAAATTAAACCATTTTGAGAAGCGGCGGTTTGGAGAAAATTAAATAAGGCAGGCAATCCAGGCTCGGCGGCCAGAGCAGAATTGATTTTGGAAAGACTTTCTTCATATTTTTTTAGTTCTTCTGAGATATCATCAAGATTCGAAAAATATTCTTTTTCAGATTGGAGTTCGGCTTCTTTTTCTTTAATCTTTGATTGAAGTAAATTCAGATTTTGATATTTAGGAAAGACCACTGCTATTCCTAGAGCTGCTAGTAAAATAAGGCCAATAATAATAGCGAGGGGGCGAGGCATAGATTACTTAAAAAACTTAGGGTCAAAGGAAAGGGTTAAAGTAAATTTAATTTCTCCTTTTTCCCCTAAGGAAATTTTGGATAGGGTGGCATTTTTAATAAGAGCTTCCTTTTTAAAAATTTGGAGTTGTTGACCCAAATCTGGAAAAGTTTCCGCCCTACCAGAAACTATGGCTAGGGCTTCCCCCGGACTTAAATTAATTTTGGAAAACCAAATTCGGGGATGAGAAGCTTTCTCTAAAAAGCTGAAAGATTTTGAAGAGAGGAGATGGTGGTCAAGTATTAAGGAAAAATCTTTAATTTTTTTCTGATAACTTAAAATTTCTTTTTCCAAGGCAAATTTTTGAGGAGTTTTTTCTTCAGCAATAGTGTCCTCTAAGTTTTGAAGGGCAGTCAAAGATTTTTTTTGAAAGTGGCCCAAAATAAAGTAGCTTAAAACAGCTGCTAAGAGTAAGGCAATTAAAATATAAAATAGAATTTTTAGCCAGAGAGGCAAGGGAGCTGCCTTTCTGGGAATAATTTCGATAGCCATAAATTATTCAAGTCCCCTTAGAGCCATGCCCACGGCTATGGCATAAGAACTTCCCATTTCTTTTAAAGTTTTCTCTAGAATTGGAGGGCAAAAAAGATTAGAAAATGGGTTAGTAATCTCTATTTCCTTTTTAAAATGGTTTTGAAAATATTCTTTCAAACCGGGGAGGAGAGCCGAAGCTCCAGCTAATATAATTTTTTGAATTTCTTTTCCTTCGATTTGATAAAAATTCTGAGAAATTTTCTCAATTTCTTTCAAAATTACATCAACCAAGGGAAGTAATATCTCTCTCACTTCAGACGCGGGGGCCTCCTGAGAGATAGTAGAGATAATCCCGTATTTTTCTTTAAGATTTTCCGCTGTTTTATAATCGACCCCTAACCCTTTAGATATCACTTTAGTCAATTCATTTCCCGACATATCAAAGCTATAGGACATCTTTAAATGGCTTTTATCGACAATGCTGCAGGTTGTGCTTTGAGCTCCAATATCCACCAGCAAAACGACCTTTGTTTCCTCTCTAATTAAAGAACGCAAGAGCCCAAACACCTCGGCTTCCAGCGCCAGAAGTTCAAACCTGGAAATCTCCGCAATTTTTCGGTATTGATTAATAACTTCGTTAGGAACAGCCACTAAAAGAATTTTTAATTTTGTTTTTTTTTGGTTAGAAACCCTGCCTTCAATCACTTGCCAATCTAAGGTTACTTCTGCCAAGGGTAAAGGAACATGGTGACTAGCTTCATATCTCACTGCCTGAGGTAATTCTGCTTTAGTCATTGGAGGTAACTCAAAACTAGTAAAGAAACTGGAAAAATCAGGAATAGAAAAGACCGTTCGGCGGGTTTTAATTTTGGCTTCCTCCATTACTGCTTTTATCGATCGGGAAACGTCCTGACTGGAAAGCAAAAGAGTGCTTTTGTCAAAAGTCCGAAATGGCTTTTGATAAAGGACGGAGGCGGCTATTTCACCATAGTTCTCTAATTTTCTTCTTTCTCCCCGGCGGGATAATTCCACTATTTTAATGGAAGATGTTCCAATATCTATTCCTAAAGATTTTTTAGGAATTATCTCCAAAGGTGTCCAGAACATACTTTTTCATATTATACCATTATATAATCAAAATGATATGTGGGCAAAAGTTAAAAACTTTATTCTTGACCTTCTTTATCCTCAATTTTGTTTTAACTGTCAACGGGAAGGAAGCTATCTTTGTGAGGACTGCCAAAGTACTCTGAGGATTTCAAATATCCATCAAAAATATCAAAGTCAAAACCTTAAAGACTTGTATTTTGCTCTTCCCTATCAAGAAACATTAATTAAAAATCTAATCCAAAAATTTAAATACCGACCCCTTGTCAAAGAACTGGCAAATCCTCTGACTTCCTTAATCATAACTCATTTTCAATTGCTCGACAACAAACCTAATTTCTCTGGTTTCACTTTAATCCCCGTACCTCTCGAAAAAAGTAAATTAAAATGGCGGGGATTTAATCAGGCCGAGGAAATTGGAAAAGAACTAGCTAAATTTTTAAAAATTCCTTTAATTCTAGATTGTTTAGTAAAAATCAGGGAGACTTTGCCCCAGGTAGAACTTTCTGACCAGGAAAGAAAAGAAAATGTAAAAGATGCTTTTTCAATAAAAAACGGGAGTCAAATTCTAGGTAAAAAAATTCTGTTAGTCGATGATATTTACACTACTGGCTCAACTCTGGAGGAATGCGCCAAAGTTTTAAAGAAAGCTGGCGCCAAAGAAATCATTGGAATTGTTATAGCCAGAGGATAAAAAAAACCGGCTTTGCCGGTTTTAAGTTTGCGGTGGGAGCAGGATTCGAACCTGCGGTCCTAAAAATTAGGACTCCGCATTTCAAGTGCGGTGCAATCGTCCACTCTGCCATCCCACCTTGGCGGAGAGGGTGGGATTCGAACCCACGAAGGGATACTACTCCCTTAGCACATTAGCAGTGTGCCGCAATAGACCAACTATGCGACCTCTCCTTATTTTATTTTAACTGTTAAAATTATTTAAGTCAACTTGATTTTGGCTTAATTTTGTGATAATTTTAAAAAGTAAGGCGCCCATAGCTCAATGGATCGAGCATCTGGTTGCGGACCAGAAGGTTGTAGGTTCGAGTCCTACTGGGCGCACATGAATCTCTCTACTCCCATTGGAGAACTTCCTCGGGTTGGACCTCAATATCAAAAAAGATTAAAAAAATTGGGGATTAAAACTGTTCGGGACCTTCTTTTTCATTTTCCTCATCGCTATGAGGATTTTTCAAATATGGTGCCGATCGCCAAGGCAGAGTTCGGCCAGCCTCTTTCTATTCAAGGAAAGATTTTAGAAATAAAAAATATACGAACTTTCAGAAGAAGAATGACCTTAACTCAGGCAGTTGTTGGCGATAAATCAGGAGCAATAAAAGTTATTTGGTTTAACCAACCATATCTAATAAACACTTTAAAAAAAGGAGATTCTCTTTTTTTAGCCGGTAAAATAACTTCAAAGGCTAGCAGCAGGTATTTATCAAGTCCGGCTTATGAAAAAATACCAGATAATGCTGAGAGTCTGGACTTAACCCATACCGGTAGACTAATTCCGGTTTACCCTGAAACTGAAGGATTATCATCAAGATGGCTGAGGTTTATTGTCAAACCGCTACTGACTAAATTAAAAAATGAAATTCCTGATTCCTTACCAGAAAAACTAAGAGAAAAGCGTAAGCTCTTACCTTTAGAAAAAGCAATTTGGCAAATTCATTTTCCTGATTCTCTAAAATCAGCCGGGGAAGCAAAAGAAAGATTTGTCTTTGAAGAGCTCCTCAACCTTCAGCTTTTAGTCTTAAGGGAAAGAATGAAATTGGCCAAAGAGAAAGCGATGGCTATTCCTCTAAATCTTAGCCTGACTAAAAAATTTACCAATAGCTTGGCTTTTAAACTGACTGACGATCAGAAAAAAGCTACTTGGCAGATCTTAAAAGATTTAGAGAAACCAAAACCAATGAACAGGTTGTTGGAAGGAGACGTTGGCTCTGGGAAAACAGTAGTGGCAACTATAGCTGCTTTAAACGTGGCTAAAGCCGGCTTCCAGGTTGCCTTTATGGCGCCAACTGAAATTTTAACTAAACAGCATTTCAAAACAGTAGGCGAGCTTTTAAAAAAATTCAATCTAAGCATCGGCCTAATAACCGGTAAAGAAAGTCAATTAAAGAATAAAAAAATTCCTAGAAAACAGCTTCTGGAAAACATAAAAAAGGGCGAGGTTAATATTCTAATTGGCACCCATGCTTTAGTTCAGGAAGAAGTAAAATTTGGCAAATTAGCCTTGGTGATAATCGACGAACAGCATCGTTTCGGGGTAGAGCAAAGGGCTCACCTCTGTCAACAAAAAAGCCTTATCCCCCACCTTCTTTCAATGACCGCCACTCCTATCCCCAGAACCCTATCTTTAACTATTTACGGTGACTTAGATTTATCTTTAATCAAAGAGTTGCCTAAGGGCAGGAGAAAGATAATTACAAAAGTTATCCCACCAGAAAATAGAAATAAAGCTTACAGCTTCATCAGAGAGCAAGTTAAAAAAGGAGGTCAGGTTTTTGTTGTTTGCCCAAGGATAGAACCATCAAAAATCTCTCAAGAAAACTTAGTCGAAGAAAATAAATCTTCTTCTTCACCCTTCGCTGTGGCTCGGATAGATGAAGGAATTAAACAAATAGCGGCTAGTTGGATTGAGGTAAAAGCAGTTAAAGAAGAGCATGAGAAGCTGTCAAAGAAAATCTTCCCCGACTTAAAAGTGGGCATGCTCCATGGGAAGATGAAGAATGAAGAAAAGGAGAAGATAATGAAAGATTTTAAGAGTGGCAAGACTAATGTTCTGGTTTCAACCTCAGTAATAGAAGTGGGTATTGATATTCCCAATGCTACGGTAATGATGATTGAGGGGGCAGATAAATTTGGCTTAGCCCAGCTTCACCAATTTAGAGGTAGAGTAGGCAGAGGAAAAGAACAATCTTTTTGTTTCTTATTTACCGAATTTCCGGGTAAGCTGACCAATCAAAGATTAAGAGCAATAACTGTTTGCGAAAATGGGTTTGAACTGGCTGAGAAGGATTTGCAAATCCGGGGGCCAGGAGATTTTTCAGGCCAAAGGCAGTGGGGAATTCCAGACTTTGCCATGAATTCTTTGAAAGATATATCTTTAGTTGAAGAAACTAGGCAGGCAGCTAAAGAAATATTACAAGAGTCTCCGGAATTAAAAAAATACCCGCTCTTGCGGGAAAGATTGAAAGAATTTAGAGAAAGAATTCATTTAGAATAACTACTTTTTAATTTTTTCAGTGACCCAGAAACCAAGAGGTTTTCCTAAAATTAATCGAGTTTGAGCGTCTAAAGCCGGGAAAGTGCCAAAACCAATTAAAGTTAGAGGTAATAACAGCCACTGAAAAATCATAGAAAGATTTTTCCAGCGGCTGTAACCCACCGGTCGAGGAGGTAAAAGCAACATACTGATGGTGGCTGCAATCACCATCCCGATCATGGCTACGCTCATAATTTGACCAGTTAGCCTTGGCAAGTTATAAGAGAGCAAGCTAATATTGAATCCTTCTCCTCCCAGCATAAGCGGTAACCATCCTAAGAAAAAAATAAGCAGGGCGCAGGTTGCCCAAGACCAAAATCCATCTAAGAGATTTAAACAATGGCGAAATTTCTCTCTCAGAGGAATTTTTTTGTTTTTTAAAAAACCATAAAAAATATAGGGGACTTCCGTACAGCCCCAGGCCCAACGCCGCTGTTGTTTATATTGATTAAAGGCCGTTCTTAACCAACTTTTAGCCATTACGGCATCCATTGAAACGGGATAATACAGGGGAATCACCCGATAATCCCCATTGTAGTAAAGATAAGATTTCCAAAAAATATGAGAATCATCATTAACCGATATTAGATTGGTAGGATAACCCACTTCTTCGAAAATTTTAAAAGGCATGGAATGAGCAGAATAAGTTACTAGCTGTTCTGGTCTTTGTTGCTGCATCATTTGCCAAAAGGTGCCCGAGGTAGAAATTACCCGAGAAAAAGCCGGAGCTTGCCAGATGTTATTATTATAAACTGGGATGGGTTGGTAGCTTGACCTCAGGGGCGATTTAGCAGTTAAGTAATGCCAGGTCAAACAGGCAAAATATTGAGGATAAACTCTGGTGTCAATATCAAATCCAGAAACAATAATATTTTGATAGGGAATTTTTAGGGGGTCAATTATTTTTTCTTTAGCAATTTTGGCTGCCCAGGCTTGATTAGAACCTTTTCCAGATACCTCCCCTGTTATGTTTTGAGGATGAGTGGTAATTAAAAATCGGAAAAATTTTTTACCGAACTCAGTTTCAACCTTTTTAGCTAATTTTTGAGCGGCTTCCCCTGCTCTTTCCTCAGTGGCTAAAACTACTATCATTTTATCCTGAGGATAATTTGAATTTTCTAAAGCCTGGAGGGTGGGTTTTACTATATCAATTCCCTCTTTATACATCGGCAGAATTATTAAATGGTAGATTTCTGGCCATCTTTTCAATTCTTTGAGTTTTTTCAGCCAATCGATTTTAAGATTTTTTTTCATTTGTTTATAGCTGGCCAACTGATGAAAAGATAAATAGGAAATCCTTAATAGCCAGTAAAGGTCAAAAGCAATAATAAAAATAGCCACCACGACAGGGGCTAACCAAGATAAAATAAAAGCACTCCCTAAGGTTCCCCAGGATAAAAACCCAGGAAGAATCTCAAAGAATCGGTATAAAATTTTTTCTTTAGGATTTTTAAGGTCCTGGGCCCAAGAGAGATTTAAATAATCCTTTGACATGCGGCCCTACAGGGAGTCGAACCCTGATTTTTGGGATGAAAACCCAATGTCCTAACCACTAGACGATAGGGCCCTCGGCCATAGCCTACGGGCGATAGGGCCAACCATTACAAACCGAGCTTCCATTTATAGAAGTGAAGGTGAAAAAGAGGACGAAGGCCTCTTTGCCTTATTTTAACTTAAAATTTGTAAAAAAGCAAGAGAAAAGATAAAATGAACTATATGAAACTTCCTAAGGTTTACGATCCGAAAAAGGTGGAAAATAAAATTTATAATCTCTGGCAAAAGTCTGGCTTTTTTAATCCTGATAAACTTCCTAAACGTCATAAAAAACCCTATTGTATTGTTATCCCTCCCCCAAACATTACTGGTGAGCTTCATATGGGTCATGCTCTAAATATAGTAGTTCAAGATATTTTAATTCGTCAGAAACGTCTTCAAGGATACAAAACCTTATGGCTTCCCGGAACCGATCATGCCGGAATCTCTGCTCAAAATGTGGTAGAAAAGCAGTTAAAAAAAGAAGGGGTAACTCGTTTTGGTTTAGGCCGAGAAAAATTTATTGAAAGGATGTGGGATTGGATGGAGAAATACGGAAACATAATCCTTAATCAATTTAAAAAATTAGGAGCTTCCTGCGATTGGTCAAGAACTAGATTTACTCTAGATAAGGAATATGTAAAAGCAGTAAAGGAAGCCTTTGCCCATTACTACAAAAAAGGTTGGATCTATCGAGGGAAAAGAGTAATCAATTGGTGCCCAAGATGCCAAACTAGTTTGTCAGATTTGGAAATAGAATACGAAGAAGAGAAAGGAAAACTTTGGTATATCAAATATCCTTTAGCTAACCGAGGACGGACCTCTGTCGTTTATATAACGGTGGCGACGACCAGACCAGAGACAATGCTGGGAGACACAGCGGTAGCCGTAAATCCAGGAGATAAAAGATACAAAAATTTAGTTGGCAAGCAGGTTATTTTGCCTCTAGCTAAAAGAGAAATCCCGATTGTTGCTGATGAATTAGTTGATCCAAAATTTGGAACAGGAGCAGTAAAAATTACCCCGGCCCATGATTTGACTGATTATGAAATTTCTCTAAGACATAACTTACCTCTAATTCAAGTTATTAATGAGCAGGCAAAAACAACTAAAGAAACTCCTCTTCCCTACCAAAGATTGGAGGTATTGGAAGCTCGGAAAAAAGTTGTTGAAGATTTAAAAAAAGCCGATTTAATAGAAAAAGTCGAAGGGTATTGGCACCAGGTTCCCCACTGTTATCGCTGCCAAACCACCATTGAATTAATTCCCTCTGAACAATGGTTTTTAAAAATGAAAGAATTAGCAAAGATGGCTCAGCTCCCGGTAAAAAAAGGGAAAGTAAAATTCCACCCAAAAGGATTTGAAAAAATCTACTTTGATTGGTTAAAAAATATCAAAGATTGGTGTATTTCCAGGCAAATTTGGTGGGGGCATAAAATTCCTCTCAAAGGAGTCCCCGATGTTTTGGATACCTGGTTTTCTTCAGCTTTGTGGGCTTTTGCCACTCTAGGTTGGCCTAAAGAAACAAAGGATTTAAAAAGGTTTTATCCAACCAATGTTTTGAGCACTGACCGCGGAATTATAAATCTCTGGGTGGCCAGAATGATATTTTCCGGGATGGAATTCATGAAAAAAGAGCCATTTCGAGAGGTCTATATTCATGCTACGGTTTTAACCAGAGAGGGGAAAAGAATGTCAAAATCTCTTGGTACCGGAGTAAATCCAATAAATCTCATTGAAAAATATGGAGCTGATGCTACCCGATTTGGGATAGTCTGGCAAATTATGGGAGGACAGGATATAAGATTTACCGAAGATAATATAGTTATGGGAAGAAAGTTCTGTAACAAATTGTGGAATGCTACGAGATTTGTATTACAACAAATCTCGAACTCAAAACTCAAAACTCAAAACTCAAAACCACAGTTTAAAACTAAAAACTTAACTACCGCTGATAAGAAAATATTAGGGGCCTTAGATAAAACAATAGAATCAGTTAATAAAAATTTGGAAAGTTTTCGGTTCGGCCAAGCTGCCCATCTACTCTATAATTTTTTCTGGCATGACTTTTGCGATCGCTATATCGAAAAATCAAAAAAACAAAACGATGAAAAAACTAAAAAAATTTTGCTTTATACATTATTAACTTCTCTAAAACTTTTACATCCTTTTATTCCTTTTATCACCGAAGAAATCTATCAAAAATTACCAATAAAAGACAAGGAACAATGTCTGATGGTCGAGGAGTGGCCAAAATAAAAAATCCGAACTATTATTTATTCGTATATTCGTAAAAATTCGTAATTCGTAGGGTTTATGAGTCATCCTCTTTATATACTTTTTGGTCTCGCCCCCAGTATAATCTGGCTTTTATTTTATTTGAGAAAAGATGTCCATCCTGAATCTAATTCTCAGATAATAAAAATTTTCTTTTATGGAATGTTAGCCGCCATTCCAGCAGTTTTCTTAGAAAAGGGATTTTTTGAAACAACTGGCCACCCTCCATTCTCTAATTTCTTTTCGCCGTTTCTAATTATTATTTTTAATACTTTGGTTGGAGTCGCTCTAATTGAAGAAGTTCTAAAATATCTAGTGGTGAAAGGAAAAGTACTGAAGAGTGCCGAATTTGATGAACCAACCGATGCCTTGCTTTATATG
>CAZWEN010000008.1:0-19400 GCA_964632775.1 uncultured Candidatus Saccharibacteria bacterium
GGTCAAACTTGAAATCAGAAGTATCTATAATAGGGCCTACTGGAGTTTCAATGAATAATCCTAAGTTGTCAGGGATATTATGGTTTTGCTTGAAAAACTCAACTCTGAAAGGACCTAATTGAATTCTATCTCCTGACTTAACTATTTCAATATCGAGTTTTGGCTGATTGGGAAATTCTTCCTGTCTTTTTAAAATAATTCCCTTAGTTAAAGCAGAAGCAAACATTTTAGGATTGCCAATTTTTCCGATGAGGTAGGGGACAGCGCCAATATGGTCATAGTGGCCGTGAGTAAAGACTATTCCCAAAATGTTTCTTTCCTTGCCTTTAAGATAACCAATATTTGGAATTAGACAATCAACTCCCAGCATATCCTCTTCAGGAAAACGCAGTCCTATGTCGCAAATTAAAATTTTCCCTTGATAATCAAGGAGCATCATATTCCTTCCCACCTCGCCTAAACCACCGAGAGGAATAATTTTGAGATTTTGTTTAAATTTTGGCATAGTTGGTGCGGACGAAGGGACTCGAACCCTTATGGGATTTCTCCCACTAACTCCTGAAGCTAGCGCGTGTTCCAATTTCGCCACGTCCGCAAAAGAGTTATTTTTTGAAAACCCCGGCTTTTTTAATCAGAGTTTTGTTTTGAGAAATCCAATTGTGGAGCTTTTTAACTCCTTGTTTGGGAGAAATTTTTGGTTCAAAACCAAACTCTTTTTTAGCTTGGCTAATATCTGAAATATAGATTTTTTGGTCGCCTGGCCGCCAGGAACCAAATTTGTAATTAAATTTTTTGTTCGCCAGTTTTTCTAAAATTTCAAATAATTCCCAAATAGAAAGAGAAAATTTTGGCCCACCGCCGATATTATAGGCCCTGCCCCGGGTTTTTTTAATATTTTTGAAGGCTAAATTAAAAGCTGAAATTAAATCATCAATATACAAAACGTCTCTGACTTGCTTCCCATCTCCAAAAATAGTTACTGGTTTATCAAATAGTAAAGCATTAGTAAACCAGGCTAGCCAGCCCTGCTCTTCAATTCCAAATTGATGAGGCCCGTAAATTCCAGATTGTCTAAAGACTATTGTATTTAAACCAAAAATTCGAGCGTAGTCAATTATATATTGGTCACCAGTCCCTTTACTACATCCGTAGGGCCCGGCGAAGTTAAGGGGGTAATTTTCTGAAACTCCTTTAAGGTTTCTGTAATTGTATCTCTTTTTCTTTTCTGCTACCGGAATATCAGTCATCTCGCCATACACCTTATTGGTCGACGAGTAAAGTAGACAAGCTTTTGGGGCGCCTTTTCTTAGAGCTTCCAAAACATTAAAGGTGCCTAGGGCATTTATTTCAAAATCTTCCCTGGGGTTGGTTACCGAAGTAACCATCGTCGTTTGAGCCGCCAAGTGGTAAATCAAATCTGGTTTATATTTTTTAAAGGTAGCTAATAATTTTTTATCATTTCTTATATCTCCTTTAACAAAAACAAAATTTCCTTGACTCAATAGCCAATCTAAGTTTTGTTTAGTTCCGGCCCGAGAAAGATTATCAAAAATAATAACTTTATCACCCTTTTTTATATGGGAAGCGGCGACGTTAGTTCCAATAAATCCCGCCCCTCCGCTAATCGCTATTTTCATTTCTTTTATAATTGGGATTAATCTAATTTTAAACTTTTGAGATATTTTCTAAATTCATCAGAAAAGTCAGGATGGCGAAGAGCGAATTCCACCACTGTTTTTAAATATTCGACTTTATTGCCAGTGTCGTAATATTTGCCATTTTTTATTTCACAGCCATAGACAGGAAATTTCTTTTTAATTAATTCATTAATAGCATCCACTAACCAAATTTCTCCATTTTTCCCCGGGCTTAAATTTTTTATAATATTAAAAATCTCTGATGGTAAAATATAGGCGCCATGAGTAGCTAAATTCGAAGGAGCTTTGTCTGGTAATGGTTTTTCAACAATTTTCTTAATTTTGAAAATATTTTCTTCAACAGGTTCAATATCAGCGATACCGTAACGAGAAAGCTGATCTTTTGTTTCAATTCGAACACCAGAAATAATTACCCCTTTATATTTTTTATAAGCTTCAATCATTTGGGCTAATCTCGGAGGTCGGGCCATAATGAATTCATCTCCCCAAATAACAGCAAAGGACTCTTGGTTAACAGCAGCTTCGGCAGCAAGAATAGGTATAGCGTTTCCATACTGTTCTCCTTTTTGTCTAATATAAATAAAGTTAGCTAATTGAGCAATTTTTTTAATTTGAGCTAATTCTTCCCCCTTTCCTTTAGATTCCAAATACTTTTCAAGCTCAAAAGACCTGTCGAAATGATCTTCAATTGCTCTTTTTTGCCAGCCGGTAATAATAATAATATCTTGAATTCCCGAAGCAACCGCTTCCTCTACTGCATATTGAATAACCGGTTTATCGACAACCGGCAGCATCTCTTTTGGCATCGCTTTTGTTGCTGGTAGAAACCTTGTTCCCCAACCAGCCGCTGGTATGACTACTTTACGAATTCCCATTTATTTCAAAAAATCTAAATTTTTAGGTTTTGATTTTAGGGGCCTTTCAAAGCGTAATTGAAGTACTTTACCATAATTTTTGTTTTTAATCCAACCCGATTTTGTGTAAAAATAGCCAGCACCTTTCATTTTTTCTAATTCTTCATAAATATTTTTATTTTTGATTCCAGTGCTTTATAGCCATTTCCCAGCGCTCAAAATTTCCACAGTCAAACCATTTTCCTTCCCATTTGTAGCCAAAAAGTTTTCCTTCTTTAGCTAACTGAGGAAAAAGGTCAGTTTCGACCATGGCAAATTTGGCATTTTGAGGAAAATATTTTTTAATCTCTGGATTCATTATGTATAATCCAGAATTGACGTAAGAAGAAGGTGGTTTTTTCGGTTTTTCAATAAATTCAACAATCTGGTTTCCATTCATTTTAGCTACCCCATAAACTTGAGGATTTTTTACTTTAACTAAACCAACGGTAACTAAAGCCTTTTTCTGTTGATGCCAGTCAATCATTTCTTTTAAATTAAGTTCTTTTAGTTCATCGCCATTGGAAACTACAATTGGCTCAGAAAACCATTTTTGATTTACTTTTTTAACAATGGGAGTAAAAGTACCCGAGGGTTTGGGTTCAATAACAAGTTCAATTTTATCCCGAGGGAAATAAGTCGCCTTCCATTTATAAAAATCTTCAAGATGCGAGCGTTGGACATTGATTTTAATGTCATCAACTCCGTTCTCCAAATAAAGGTCAACTAAATAAGTAATAATGGGAATTTTACCCACCGGCAAAAGGGGTTTGGGAATTTCCAAAGTAAGAGGATATAATCTGGCCCCTCCCCCGGCTGCTAAAATAAAACCTTTCATAGATTCCAATATACTACAAACAAATCCAGAAAGCAAGCAAAATAAAAACCCCGGGATTCCCAAAAGAAAACCCCAGGGTATTTTGAGCCAAGATTATTATAGTTTAGCTCTCACCTCCTCCAAGATGTGTTTGAGTGGCTTCTTGCCTTCTAACATTTCCTGTCTCAAGGGTTCCAGGCCGGCAGGCAGATCAACTCTTTGGCGCTGGTCTTTGGCAAAGGCAACTATATGGGCTTTGGCCACGATTACCCTGCTTCTCCTTTTTACCAACAGGGTGTGTTGAGCACGAGGTAAGAAGATAATCATGTCTCCCCATTCTTTCAAGGGATAAGTCCGGATTTCTTCACCGGCCCAGACCAGAGCGTCTATCTCTCCATCTTCCAGCATTATTGCCTCATAGCTATACCTATGGATGTGTCCTTCCTGAAGACTGGGGTCTAAGAAAGCATCATGAACATGGATGTCTTCCTCGGGAATAAAATGCCGGATTCTTCTTTCAATTCCTCGCTTCAACCTTTCATCGCCTTCGAATTCCTCTAGACTATCTTTTCCGCGGAGATAGATAACATCTCTCTCCGGTGCGACTCTGCTTTCAATGAGCTGGAGAACTTCTTTGGTAATCTTGGGACCTGTTTCTCCCCCTTCTTTAATCGCTCCTTCAGCCAGAATGGCGATTTGCCTTTCCTGTAGGACGGTTGGCCTTAATTGGCTTTTTGGTCCGACAAAGAAAATTGGGATGAGGGCAAGAACGGGAGTAGTAAACAGAAGGTCAGCGGTACCGTCACCAATAGCAATCGTTTGGCTGCAGACTTCCTGGATTCTTATTTGCAATTCCTGGGAAAGGTTATAAAGAGCGAGGCCTGCAGCCATGTCTTTATCTAGAGGGATACCTCCGCCGACAATCGGCACCAGATTAAGGGCAGTTGAGATAGGGGAAACCTTTATTAGGTTTTTCAGTCCCCAATCCCTGAAAACATTTTCTAACCTCTTTGCCGATTCGTTTATCTTAGTTGCACACTCCTTATTGAGAGAAGTATCCGGGTTTCGAATCACTTCAGCAGTTCCTATCAGCTCTTTTGAATCTGACCAGAAAAAATGAGGAAATTCTACTGATGGAGTTTTAGGAATCAGGAAGAAGTTGTTATCAGCATCTCCTCCAGCGAAATAGCCAGTTTTTTCTTTTCCAAGATAAGGAATAAGGCCTTGTCCTCGGTAAAAAAGGTTGGCTATCTTTTGGCGAACGGATGGGTCAGTCAGAGGATGATCCTTAATCAGGTCGGTTAACTTTATTCTTCCCGAAATGGGATCTAACTCCATTAGGCCCAGTTCCGGGTAGAAATGGAGATTCCCTACTGATTTCTCAAACCCTTTCATTTTACTCAGGTGAGCAATCAGTATTTTTTGTAGCCAGTGTCTGTCCCGACCGGTAATGAAGCTGTGGTGTACCCCTTTGCTGGCCAGAATCATAATTCTCTCAAGCACCTCTCTATCCGGAGTGCCATTGTCAGTAATTGTGCCGTTTACATCCCAGATAATATGTCTTAACTTTGGCGGAATCTTTTCTTCGTGCAGAATACGATACATTCTATTACCTCCTTCGGTTCTTTTTAATATCTTTCATTATGTCCTTTATTCAAAAAATAAAGAGCGATATTATCGCCCCCCCCACGATACTACATTTTAAAACAAAAAACTATACCTGTCAAGGTATAGTTAAGTTTTAAGGTATTTTTATTATTCTTCTTTTAGCCTTCGCTTTAATTCTTCAATTGCTTTGATTGGAGTTGGGTCAATTTTATATTCTAAGGCTAACCAATAAGAGGTCCAGAATCCCAAAATAATACTTGAGAAAATTTTCTCTAAAACAGTTTTGCCCTTAATGTCAATAAACTCTACTTCTACTCCTTCTTTTTTGATTAAATCTTTGGTGATTTCCATTTGTTTTAAAACTCGGGGATGGCCTTTCAGGTCCCTTAAAATCAAAACTGAAATTTTTTCATTTTCGACTTGCATCTCGTTTATCCGCCAGAAGCCAACAGTTTCATTATGGTTTAATTCCGGGAAATAATTAGTAATAGCTAAAATTTTTGCCGTTTCGTTTAAACTATTTTTCCAGATTAAGCCGATTTCTCGAAATTGCTTTGGGGTATAAATAACTGGAATTTTTTGGAAAATTCTTTTAGCTATTTTTTTTCCTTGATTTTCAAATTTTTCCGATTTTAAGAAAGTCCCTGTTTCCAAAACTTCCTTAACAATCTCCTCGCTTAAAATCCCTTGATTAGCCAGAATTTGAACTAGGGCAGCAAACATTTCTCCCAAGGCTAATCTGGGAGGGATTAAGGGTGGAGGAATTTTTACAAAAGGAACGTCATATTTTTTGGAAAGTTTTTCTAATTTCCCACCAGTACTAATTGCCACCATTGGTAATTTTTTATTCAAGGCTTCTGAAAAAGCGGATAAAGTCTCTTCAGTATTCCCGGAGTAAGAAATGCAAATTATTAAACTTTCGTTTCCAGCTTGAGGAGGAAGACCATAGGATTTATGTATAAAAACGTCTAAAGGCCTTAAAGTCACCAAGATGTCTCCTGGCAGAGCTGATCCTCCCATCCCACAAATAATGATGTTTTCTGGAGGAAATGGTAAAGCCCCTGGTTTTAAAGAAATATTTTTAGCAGCAGCAATCCCAATTCGAAATTGCTTGGGGAAATTTATGATAATGTTATACATATTAGATTTATCACAGGTGTTTATCGCCATGCTCTTTTTGTTTTAATATACCAATCTTCAATTCCTATAAATCTTTTTGAGGGACTGGTAACTATTTTAACATCTATTCCTTTAATTTCTTTTGAAACTAAATAAAGATAATCCGGATTGTATAAGAATAGAGCTGGAGCATCTTCAATCAAAAGCTCTTGGAATTCTTCTAATTTTTCTTTTCTAACCTCTTCATCTAGTGATTGGCGAATTTCTTCTAATAGTTTATCACATTTTTTATTTTCATACATTGCTAAATTTAAACCAGGATCTCTTTTTTGAAGGGAAGACCAGAAAGGAAAAGGGTCGGGGATAGCCCCTAAAACTTCACCAAATAATAAGGCCTCATAACTCCTGGGTTTAATAATCTCTCTTTCTAAAGTAGAAACATTAAAGGTTTCAATTTCAACCTCTGCTCCAAGTTCTTCCCATTGGGACTGCAAAAGAGAAGCTACTTCAATTAATATCGGTTGGTCAACCGTGGTTAAAGAGAATTTTAAAGGGAGTGTTTCTTCCGGGGGTTCAAAGCAAATCTCATTTAATTTTGCCCGAGTAGTTTTCCTTACTAAGCCAGTTCCTTTTTCAATTCCAACCGGTTCCAAAATTTCTTCTCTGTATTTTTCCTGGAATCTAATTACCGCCTTCTTGGTTAACTGACCAAAGTAACCAGTAATTTCTCCTTCAGGATAAACCTCGGGGTCTTTGGCTAGGCATTTTTGAAGTTCTTTAACTTCTGTCCCCTGAGAACCTAATTTAAGATTACTCTTGAATTGAAAAGCCGGCTCCTTTTCAATAATTTTTGCTCGTTTGCCATTTTCAATCTCAATAAATCCAGCATTTTCTAAAATTTCTTTAGCCTGCTCTGGGTTAAATTCATAAACCTTGGAAGGTTTTTCGAATCCGTAAATTTCTGGCAAAATGGGGGAGTCAACCACTTTACCCCTACCCCCCAAAACTTCTTTTACAATTTTCTCTTTATTGGTTCCGTAATTTAAGGCCTGCCTTACTTCTTTTTCAGATAGCACCTTTGATCCGCTAGCTGGCGGATTCAGATTAAAAAATATGGCAAAATATCTGGGTAAAGAAAGGGAATAAAAATTAAGCCCTAAATCACATATCGGCAAATTTTTAATAGAAGTTAGGGAAAATCCTTTAATCTCTCCTTTCTTAGCCGCCTCAATTAGGTCTTCCTCACTTTCAAAAAATTGAAAGGAGATTTGGGAAAGGTATGGGCTTTGACCAAAGTAATTTTGATTTCTAATTAAATCTAAAGATTTGATATTACCCTGTTGGTCTTGAATTATATTTTTTAATTTATAGGGGCCCGAACCTACTGGTTTTAAATTATAAATTGCTAAAGGAAAATTTTGAGGGGAAATATCTTTCCAGATATGTTCAGGGATTATTTTTACTGTACAATTTTCAAGAAAAACAGCTGAAGGATTTTTTAATTTGAAACGCAAAGCTTTTTCAGAAATTTTTTCCACTTCCACCCCTAACCAATTTACTCTCAAAGGACTCTTAAAATCGGGATTTTGGATGGTCTTGATAGTAAAAACTATATCGTCAGCTCCAAGTTCTTCACCATCATGCCAAAGAACATTTTCTTTTAAATAAAATTCATAAACTTTCCCTTCTTCAAGAATTTTGTACTCCTTTGTTAAATCAGGAATAATTTGACCCTCGGGGCTATATTTCATTAGGCCAGAAAAAATAATCTCCACTAAATCCCGATCGACGTCAGAGGCCTCAGCATAAATAGGATTGATGAACCTAGGTGAACCTACTACTCCTTCAATATAGGTTCCACCCTCAGCCGGTTTAATTTCAGTATTTTTAAAATAAAAATTAATTGAGAGAAAAAGAAATGAACTGAAAAATAAAAATAAAAAGATAAAAAAAACAATTCCCTCTTTTTTGGTCAGGACTTTAAAAAATTGCCTCCATTGAGATTTACTTGGCAATTTCATTTTAAAAAAATGAGGTTTAATAGAGCTAAAATTATAAATAATGCTCCAAGAACTACCGTAGCCCAAAAAATCTTTTTCTGGATACCTCGTCTGGTAGCATAAAATCCACCTCCGCCTCCAAAAGCCGATCCTAAAGCTGTTCCCCTTTGTTGTAAGAGGATAAAAACAATTAAAAAAACAGCAACTACAATTTGGACAATTGGTAAAAATTCTTTCATAGTTATTCTTCTACTACTACCCTTCTTCTAGGCTGGTAGAGACCTAAGAGAAGGCTTACTCCCCAGATAATAACCGTCGTCCAGAAGAGAGGAATAATTCCCTGGATAACTAATTCGGGAAATAAAATATCCACAGTCCAGACCATGACCATATTGATTACTAAACTGAAAAGACCAAAAGTTAATATTCTCAAGGGCAAAGTAATCATTTTTAAAACCGGTTTAATAAAAAAATTAATTAACCCTAAAGCAGAGCCAACCAGAAGTAAAATTTGCCAAGAGGCAGTGAATTCTATTCCAAAAAGACTAGATTGGCCAGGAATGATTTCTAAGCTTACTCCGGGAACAAATTTAGTGGCTAAGAAAATTCCTAAAATTCCAGCAATAATTTGTAAGATTAAACTATTCATTGATTAAGGATAGCAAAGATTTAATTTTCGAGCAAGGTCATATCCCGTAATTTTCTGTGATAGGAAATGGCGAAGCGATGGGCTTCGTCGCGGAGTTGTAAAATTAAATTAAAAATTTCCTTGGGTAAACTTTTTAATAAAATTGGTTTCCCCGCACCAGAAACTTTGTTTCGGTGCGGGACTGGTCCAACACCGAGCTTTGCCCTGGTGCTGGGTTTTTGACCTTCGATAAATAACTTATTCTCTTTTTTTGCTAAACTTATAACTTTTATCTTATTTCTGGTTTTTGACTTTGAGCGTAGCTGAAAGCTGCGCGATTCCTCACCCTCTAAATCGGATGCCTTTTTCATTGCTTTCTTTAAATTTTTTAAAACTTGATTTTTCACTCTTTCTTTAAGATTGCTGGCCTTCCCGATATACAAAAATTCTCTGTTTTTTTAAAAACATAAACTCCCGAGCTTTTTGGCAATTGAGGAATTTTGGTTTTTTCTACAAATCTAAATCTCATACTTAATCAATATCGCATTCTTGAAAGATTTTCAAATTTGGAGTATAATTGACTACTTGTATGAAACAAGATTTCATCAAAAACTACCACAGTCCCTCCCGCCGCCCATCAAAGGAAACTTATATAAAGATTAGGGGAGCGAAGGTTCATAATCTAAGGAATATTGATTTAGATATACCGAAAAATAAACTGGTGGTGATTACGGGAATTTCGGGTTCGGGCAAGAGTTCCCTGGCTTTTGATACTTTGTACGCTGAGGGTCAAAGAAGATATGTTGAAAGTTTATCTGCTTATGCTAGACAGTTTTTGGGAGTGATGGACAAACCCGAGGTTGATAAAATTGAGGGAATTTCACCAGCCATTTCCATTGACCAAAGAAAAGCCGCTCATAATCCTCGCTCAACCGTAGGAACTATCACCGAAATTTACGATTATTTAAGGTTATTATTTGCCAGAATTGGTAAACCCCATTGTCCCAAATGCGGCAAAGAAGTAACTCGGCAAACCATTGACCAAATTACAGAGCAGGTAATGAAACTCCCTAAAAATAAAGAGATAACTATTTTAGGTCCGGTGATTAGGGGAAGAAAAGGGGAGCATCAGGGAATTTTGGAGGAAATTCAAAGAGGAGGATTTGTCAGGGTGAGGATTGACGGAATTTTACACAGAGTTGAGGAAGCAATCGCTCTAAGTTTGGATAGAAAGAAAAAACATAATATTGAAGTGGTGGTAGATAGACTAATTTTAGACAAGGACTTGGATAGGTCGAGGTTGGTTGACTCATTAGAAACAGGATTGAAACTGGGAAAAGGAATGGTAATGGTGAACGATTTACTTTTCTCTGAGCATTTTGCTTGCGAGGAATGTGGAATCTCTTTACCAGAATTAGAGCCTCGGCTTTTTTCTTTCAACAGTCCTTATGGTGCCTGCTCAGCCTGCCAGGGTTTGGGAGAGAAATTAGAAGTCTCTCCCTCCTTAGTTATTCCCAATCTTAATTTATCAATTGCTGAAGGAGCAATTTTCCCCTGGGCCCACGCTTCTCATAAAATAGGTAGGCAAGGTTATTTTTGGTGGCAATTGTCCGATTTGGCTGAAGAACATAATTTCTCCTTGGACCAGCCAGTAAGGGATCTGCCCAAGAAAGTGCTGGACATAATTCTTTACGGAAACGGAGGGTTGAAGAAAGGCGATGAAGCTAAAGCTTCATCTTCACCTTCGCCTGCAAGGGCAGGCTCGGTCTTTGAAGGAGTTATCCCCAGCTTAGAAAGAAGATATCATGAAACCGATTCAGAATATACGAGAAGCGAAATTGCCGAATATATGATTGAGAGAATCTGTGAAGTTTGCCAAGGAAAAAGATTGAAACCAGAAGCCCTGGCAGTAACAGTGGGAGGGAAATCAATTGACCAAATAGTAGAAATGGGTATTAGCCAAAATCAGCAATTTTTTCAAAAAATTCAAAATTCAAAATTCAGACTTCAAAATTCAGACTTCAAAATTGCTCACCCCATTGTTAAGGAAATTATTAATCGTTTGCAATTTCTGATTGATGTCGGTTTAAATTATCTAACCTTAGACAGGAAAGCTAGCACTTTGGCTGGGGGAGAGGAACAAAGAATAAGATTGGCTACTCAGATTGGTTCGAAATTAACTGGGGTTTTATATATTTTAGATGAACCCTCAGTTGGCCTTCATTCGAGAGATCAGGGTAGATTGATTGAAACTTTAAAAAAATTAAGAGACCTTGGTAATACTATTGTTGTGGTGGAACACGACCCTCAAACCATTAGAGCGGCTGACTGGGTTTGCGATATTGGCCCAGGAGCAGGGAAACATGGCGGCCGTGTCATCTTTGAAGGAACACCAAAGGAACTGCTGAAAAGCCATACTTTAACTGGGGATTATTTATCAGGACGGAAAAAAGTAGACTACAACCCACCCACCACCCGCACACCGCCGCCAGTTAGCCCAAAATCTCAGGATTATTTAATTATTAAAGGAGCAGCTGAGCACAACTTAAAGAATATAAATGTAAAACTTCCCTTGGGGAAATTCATTTGCATTACTGGGGTTTCCGGTTCAGGAAAAAGTTCTTTAATGAATGATATTTTAGCTAAGGCTTTGATGAGAAAATTTTACAAAGCCAAAGAAGAACCGGGAAAGTTTAAAGAACTAATAGGTGCTGAAAATTTAAATAAGGTAGCCCTGGTTGATCAGTCGCCAATTGGCCGGACTCCGAGATCAAATCCAGCAACCTATACCGGAGCTTTTTCCTACATCAGAGATCTTTTTTCCAAAACTAAAGAAGCCAGAATTCGGGGGTACCAGCCCGGTCGCTTTTCTTTTAATGTTAAAGGCGGGAGATGTGAGGCTTGCGAAGGCCAGGGCCAGAAAAAAATTGAAATGTATTTTTTGCCCGATGTTTATATTCAATGTTCAGAGTGTAAAGGGAAAAGATTTAACCAGGAAACCCTGGCGGTTGAATACCGGGGAAAAGATATTGCCCAAGTTCTTGAAATGACAGTGGAAGAAGCTTTAAATTTCTTTAAAAATATTCCCGGTCTATTTCAAAAATTAAAAACCTTAAATGATGTTGGTTTGGGTTATATTCAGCTTGGCCAACCAGCTCCATCTTTATCTGGAGGAGAAGCCCAGAGAGTAAAATTGGCTACTGAGCTTTCTAAAAAGGCAACTGGGAAGAGCTTATACATTTTAGATGAACCAACTACTGGTCTGCACCCCGATGACATTAAAAAACTGGTTTTTATCTTAAGAAGTTTAGTTGATAAAGGAAATACGGTTTTAATAATTGAACACAATTTAGATGTAATAAAAAATGCTGATTGGATTTTAGATTTAGGGTTAGAAGGAGGAGAGGAAGGGGGATATATTATGGCTGAGGGAACACCTTTTGAAATTACCAAAAACAAAAAAAGCTATACTGGAAAATATTTGAAAGATATTTTAAAATAAAAGAAAGAATTAAAGGCCGCATTTTTAGATTTATGAATTACAAACCTGAAAAATCATTCACCCTGATAGAGCTATTAGTAGTTATTGCTGTTATCGGCCTTTTAGCAAGTATTGTATTGGTGTCTCTCAAACCGGTTCCGGAGAAAGCCAGGGATGCAAAAAGAATGACAGAAATTGATACCCTATCTAAAGCTCTTGAGTTTTATTGTGTTGATTATGAAAATTATCCAGAGCAAGAAAGTTTGAATTGCATAGAAGACACCGTAGGGGAACCCGGGGGTTTTGCTGAGTTAATAAGGCTTTATCTTTCTGAAATACCCCAAGATCCTCTTTACCCAAAAGAGTATGAACCAGGGAAGAAATATTGTTATCGATACAAGACAGAAAATGAAGGCCAAAAATATGAAATTCAAGTTAGATTAGAAAGAACCGGAACTGATTATACAATTTCAGGAAGTTGTGCTGGGACAGTAGGTGAGGGTGAACCTTCTCCACCGCCAGATGGAGAATTAGGTGATTCATGCACAAAGGGAAGTCAGTGTGCCTCAACTTATTGTGTGGATGATGTGTGTTGTTATACACTCTGTCCTGGCGATTGCGAAGCTTGTAACGATGAAGGAACTTGTATTGCAAGACCAGCCAATGACAATGTTGAAGTAACCACTACTTGTTATTATTGTGATGGAACCAACGGAGCCTCAGTAGTTTATAGCGGTGAGGAGGGTGTTAACTGTACTGGAGATTGTACTTATTGTGTTAATGGTAGTTGTAATGATTGGCCTGCTGGGGAACAACACGAAGGGTGTACTACTGTCTGTTATACTTGTGATGGCGGCAATTGTCTGGGCCAGACAGTGGAAGGTTCAGCAGCTACAGCCCTTGGTTGTCTGGCTGGTGATGAGGAATGTAGGCGATGCGATAATGGTACTTGTACCTATTATACCAGCGGACAACATGGGTGTTCGGCAGGACAAGAATGCAATGATTTTGGACAATGCGCTGGAGCTGCTGTACCTTGTGCTGGTCAACCAGATACTTTCTGGGGAGCTGGACCTGCTGGATGTGATGCTGCTGACCAACGTTGTTATGAAGGAGAATGTAGAACTTGCGGTGGATATCTGTATGATGATGGCTGTGATGGCTGCGCTGGACAAGGTGGAAAAGCCTGCTGGCACCAGGCAGGAGCAAGAGAAACATGTACTTCATACTGCGGCGATTTATCAGTATACGGTGGTTGTGTAGAAGAGAACTGGAATGACGATATTAACTGTACTGTGTGCCAACAATGGCACTCATGGGGTGGCTGCTATTCATGGAGTGAAACAATGATTGGACCATCCTCGTGGACTACCGACGAGGCTGGAACTAGTGGTGGTAACTGCGGCTATCGGTCATCGGGTACCCAAAGGTGTGATGTAGCAAACACAAGAGAGAGTAATCCAGTTCGGAGATATTGCGTCTGTTCTTATTAACCAAGAATAAAAGGGAAATAGTGTCAATTTTATTTTAAGGATATCCTTTGCCTGAGACTCGATCTTTAAGATAAATTAGAAAATAATGTTAGAAAAACAATGGCACCATTTTCACTACTTTTATAAAAGAAATTACCAAAAACAAAAAAAGTTATACTGGAAAATATTTAAAAACAGTGTTGAACCCTTGACAGATTTTTTTTAGTTACTAAAATGGAATATTAGCACTCAAAGGTCACGACTGCCAACCAACAACTAATAATTATGGAAATTAAACCATTAGCCGACCATATTCTTATTGAGCCAATAAAAGAGGAAGAGCGAACAAAAACTGGAATTTTGCTTCCTGAAACCGCTGAAAAAGAGCACCCAGAACAAGGTAAAGTGATTGCTGTGGGTCCAGGTAAAAAAGATAAAACAGGGAAATTCATTCCCTTGGAAGTAAAAGTCGGGGATAAAGTTTTATTTACTAAATATGGGCCAAACGAAATAAAGGTCGATGATAAAGAATATCTTATTGCCAAGGAGGAAGATATCCTTGCGATACTTGAATAAACTATTATGGCTAAGCAAATCAAATACCAAGAAATTGCTCGAAAAAAATTAAAAACTGGGGCTGATAAATTAGCCAATGCCGTAAAAATAACTTTAGGTCCTAAAGGCCGAAATGTGGTTTTGGACAAAGGCTTTGGACCTCCAACTATTACTAATGACGGGGTAACTATCGCTAAAGAAATTGAGTTGGAAGATAAAATTGAAAATTTGGGAGCAGAGATTTTTAAAGAAGTTGCTGAAAAAACTAACGATGTAGCTGGAGATGGAACAACCACTGCCGTTTTGTTAGCCCAAGCCCTTACCTCTGAGGGTTTAAAAAATGTTACGGCCGGAGCCAATCCTTTAGCAATTAAAAGGGGAATTACCAAAGGAACAGAAAAAATTATTGAGGCTTTAAAAAAGATGGCCAGGCCAATTTCTAAAAAAGAAGAAATTGCTCAGGTAGCCACCATTGCTGCTGAAGATAAAGAAGTAGGTAATTTAATTGCTGAAGTGATGGAAGAAGTAGGTAAAGATGGAGTAATTACGGTTGAGGAATCAAAGACTTTCGGTTTAGAAAAAGAGATTGTCAAAGGGCTTCAATTTGACCGGGGCTATATTTCTCCTTATATGATTACTGATTCAGAAAGGATGGAGGCAGTTTATGAAGACTCCCATATTTTAATCACTGATAGAAAAATTTCTTCTTTGCAAGAAATTCTGCCGGTAATGGAAAAAATTGCTCAAACTGGGAAAAAAGAATTAGTAATTATTGCCGAGGAAGTGGAAGGAGATGCTTTGGCTACTTTGGTGGTTAATAAACTGAGAGGAGTATTTAATGCCTTAGCCGTGAAAGCTCCCGGTTTTGGGGAAAGAAGGAAAGAGATTTTAGAAGATATTGCTATGGTTACCGGGGGCCAGGTAATTTCGGAAGAAGTTGGCTTAAAATTAGAAAATATTGAAATGAAACAGTTAGGCTTGGCCAGAAAAGTTGTTTCAACAAAAGAAAATACTACTATTATTGAAGGAAAAGGTAAAAAAGAAGACATTGATGCCAGAATTAAACAAATTAAAAAAGAATTGGAAACTACTGAATCTGAATTTGATAAAGAAAAATTACAAGAAAGATTAGCAAAATTAGTTGGGGGAGTGGCGGTGATTAAAGTTGGAGCAGCTACTGAAGTTGAACAAAAAGCTAAACAGCACAAAACTGAGGATGCCTTATCGGCTACTCGAGCCGCAGCCGAAGAAGGAATTGTTCCTGGTGGGGGAGTGGCTCTCCTGCGTTCTCTTTCAGCTTTGAATGAACTGAAGGTTGAAGGTGATGAAAAAACCGGAGTAAATATTTTGCGAAGAGCAATTGAAGAACCAATTCGGCAGATTGCTCAAAATGCGGGATTAGATGGAGCAGTGGTAGCTGAAGAAGTGAAAAAGAAAGAAGGAAGTTCCGGTTTTAATGCCCAAACCATGGAGTATCAAGATTTGATGCAATCGGGAATTGTTGACCCGACTAAAGTGGTCAGAAGCGCCTTAGAAAATGCTGCCTCGGCTGCCTCAATGTTTTTAACGACCGAAGCGGTAGTTTGTGATATCCCAGAGGAGAAAAAAGGGAAAGGCGGAATGCCTTCAATGCCAGAAGAATATTAACCCTATTGATTTCGGAAATCGATAGATTTGCGCCCCGCCAGCTGGCGGGGCGCCTTAGTTGTTAAAAGTTTTTAAATGGGATATAATTTCGTTAGGGAGAGGTGCGCCGAATTGGTAAGGCACTGGTTTGGAGAACCAGCGGGAAGAAATTCCCTTGCAGGTTCGAGTCCTGTCCTCTCCGCCAAGGTTAAATATTTAATAATTATTAATTAAAATAGAATTATGAACTGGTTTTTATCTCCCGGCATTAAAATTGTTTGTATTTTAATAGCCACCCATTTAATTAATAGAATTGGAAAAAAATTCATTGAGAAAACAATTAAAAAAGGGGTGAAAGATACTACCGGTGAAGCTACCGAAAAAAGACAAAAAACTTTAATTCGAATTTTTAACGGAGCTTTAAATGTTATCGTTTGGTTAGTGGCCATAATGATGATTTTGCCTGAATTTGGAATAAATGTTGGGCCAATCTTGGCCGGGGCGGGGATTTTGGGCGTGGCTTTAGGATTTGGCGCCCAATATATGATTCGAGATTTTTTGGCCGGACTTTTTATAATTTTGGAAAATCAATATCGAGTAGGGGATGTAGTTTGTTTAGATGATACTTGTGGCGGAGTAGAAGATATTACTTTAAGGAAAACCGTTTTAAGAGATTTGGATGGAAAAGTTTATCATATTCCCAACGGTTCTTTTAAAATGGCAGCCAATCTAACCAAAGATTTTTCCCGAGCCCATATGAATGTCTCGGTGGCTTACAAAGAAGACTTGGATGAAGTAATGCGATTAATCAATAAAGTAGGGCAGGAAATGGCAACTGAGGATCCCTGGAAAGAATATATTAGAAAACCCATTCAGGTGGCCGGGCCGGGACCTGATAAGTTTGGCGATTCGGGAATAGAAATAAAAGTACTGGGAGAAACCAAACCTCTTAAACAATGGGATACCCTAAAAGAATTTAGGCGAAGATTGAAAATCGCTTTTGATAAAGAGGGAATAGAAATCCCTTTTCCTCAGGTGTCAATCTGGCCAAGAGGAAAATGGGAGAAGTAATTAATGTTGAACCCGATTGATGAAATAAAAAATCGGTTAGATATTATCGAGGTTATTGGAAGTTATATTAAATTAAAAAAAGCGGGAGCAAATTGGAGAGCTCTTTGTCCTTTTCATTCAGAAAAAAAACCTTCTTTTTTTGTTTCGCCAGCCAGGCAAATCTGGCATTGTTTCGGCTGCGGAAAGGGCGGTGATGTTTTTGGATTTGTTAAAGAGATTGAGGGGGTAGAATTTGGTGATGCCCTACGGATTTTGGCTCAAAAAGCTGGAGTAGAATTAAAAAGACAACCACCAGAATTGCGAACTGAAAGACAACGGCTTTCTGAAATTTGTGAATTGACAACTAAATTTTTTGAAAAACAACTTGAAGAAAGTAAAGCTGGTAAAGAGGCAAAAAAATACCTTTTGGAAAGGGGAATTAATGAGGAAGGTTTAATGAAATGGAGAATAGGTTATGCCCCCGATGTCTGGCAAGGACTATCTGATTTTTTAAGTTCGAGAGGATACCAAAAAGGAGAAATTGAAAAAGCGGGATTAGGGTTATCTTCTGAACGAGGCTCATTTTATGATAGGTTCAGGGGAAGAATAATTTTCCCAATTTCTGATTTAAATTCCCAAGTGGTCGGTTTTACCGGAAGAGTTTTTAAGGGCAGAGATAAAACGGAAGTGGCAAAATATGTGAATACTCCCCAGACTTTACTTTATGACAAAAGCCGGATTTTATATGGCTTAGATAAAGCAAAAGTAGAAATTAGAAAAAAAGATTTTTGCATTTTAGTTGAAGGAAACACTGATGCCATAATGGTTTCCCGGGCAGGTTTTGAAAATGTGGTGGCTACTTCCGGCACCGCTTTAACCCCCTTTCAATTAAAAATTTTGAAGCGCTATTCTGACAATTTACTTACGGCTTTTGATATGGATGTTGCTGGAGATGCAGCAACCAAAAGAGGGACTGATTTGGCTCAGCTCCAAGGATTTAATGTCAAAGTAATTATTTTACCGAAAGATTTGGACCCAGCTGACGTTGTTTTTAAAAATCCAAAAGATTGGGGAAAATATGTAAAAGAAGCCAAATCAATACTCGATTATTATTTTGAAAGTGCCTTTTCTAAATTTGATAAAGATAGCCCTGAAGGGAAAAGAGAAATTTCAAAAATTTTGCTTCCTGTAATAAAAAGAATTCCGAACAAAATAGTCCAATCTCACTGGGTTGGAGAACTGGCTAAAAGATTAAGAGTAAAAGAAGAAGACATTGGCGAAGAATTAAAAAAAGTGAAACTGGAAGGGTATTCGGAAATTTATGGTTTGGAACCAGAAGAAATAGAAACTCTTCCTCCAAAATCAAGAAAAGAATTAATAGAAGAAAGATTAATAATTTTAATTTTAAAAGCTTCTGAAAATGTGGAGATGGTTCAAAAAAATCAACTAACTTGTTTTTCGCCTCAAATTCGGGAAATTTTGATTAACTTAAAAGCAAATCCCAATTTTGATCCCAAAAAACTTAATCCAGAATTAGCTAATTTGTTTAACTACCTTGCCTTAAAATCAGAGATAGAGGAGATGGAAGAAAAAGAGATTGAGCCTGAAATCCAATACTGCCTAAAGGAGCTAAGCTCCCTGGAAATTAAAAACAAATTAGATCAGATTTCCAAAGGAATTAAAAAAGCAGAAGAAGAAAAGGACTTGAAAAAAATTGAAAAATTAACTCAAGAATTTAACCAATTAGCCAAAGAAATTAGTCGATGAAGTTTGCCTCCTTCGGAGTTTGCCTTCATCTCCACCTTCACCCTCACTTTGTTCGGGGTTCGGTAAATGAAAAAAATAAAAAAGAAAATTAAAAAAAGAGCTGGAAAGAAAGTTATAAAAAGAAGAAAAAAATTCCAGAAAAGGAAAAAGACTTTTAAAATTCCTCGTGGTCGGCCCAAAAAAGTTTTTCTGCCAGAAAAATTTCAGCAATTGGTTGAAAAAGGAAAACAGCGAGGTTTTATTACTCCCGCCGAAATTTTATCTTTTTTCCCGGAAATAGAAAGAGATATCAAAGGCTTGGAGAAACTGTATGAAGATTTGGAAAAAGAAGGAATTGAAGTAAAAGAAGCTAAAGAATTTTTGGAGATAAAAGAAAAAAAAGCTGTAAAAAAACTCTCAATAGCGAAAATCGACCCCATCCAGATGTATTTGAAAGAAATTGGGGCCTTATCTTTTGTCACCGCTGAAGAAGAGAAGGAATTAGCCAAAAGGATTGAAAAGGGAGAGGAAGAAGCAAAAAATATATTAATGAGAGCTAATTTAAGATTAGTGGTTTCAATTGCTAAAAGATATATTGGCCGTAGTCCAAATTTAACCTTGCTCGATTTAATTCAAGAAGGGAATATTGGGCTCCGGAGAGCAGTAGAGAAATTTGATTGGAGGAGAGGTTATAAATTTTCGACTTATGCCACTTGGTGGATAAGGCAGGCAATTACCAGAGCTTTG
>CAZWEN010000009.1:0-8903 GCA_964632775.1 uncultured Candidatus Saccharibacteria bacterium
AATTAAATTGAAATGAAAGATTTAATTAAAAAATTTATTCCTGCTTTTTTAATCGATTGGTACCATTGGGTTTTGCCCGCCATCGGGGCCGCTTTGTATAGATTTCCTTCAAGAAAAATGAAGATAATTGGAGTAACTGGTACTAATGGAAAATCAACCGTGGTCATTTTAGCAACTAAAATTTTGGAGGAGGCTGGATATAAGATTGCTTCTTTATCTTCAATAAAATTTAAAATTGGAAATAAAGAATGGCCAAATACTTTGAAAATGACTATGCCTGGCCGCTTTAAATTGCAAAGATTTTTAAGGCAAGCCTTAAATGCTGGATGCCGCTGCGTAGTTTTAGAAGCAACTTCCGAAGGAATTTTGCAGCATCGTCATAAATTTATTGATTTTGATATAGCTGTTTTTACTAATTTAACTCCAGAGCATATTGAAGCTCATGGGAACTTTGAAAATTACAGAGCAGCTAAAGGAAAACTATTCCGGGCCACAAAAGGAATTCATATTATTAATTTAGATGATGAAAATGCTGAATACTTTTTAGAGTTCTCGGCAAAGAAAAAATACACCTATGGATTAAATCAAGGAAATATTAACAATAAAAATCTCAAGCTCGATCTCAAACTTATTGGTGATTTTAATATTTACAACGCCCTGGCGGCAATTTGCGTTGGGGTTTCTCAAGGAGTTGATTTAAAGGCTGGTAAGAGAGCGGTAGAGAAAACAGAAGGAATCCCCGGCAGAATGGAAGAAGTAATTTCTGAACCCTTTAAAGTGTTTGTTGATTATGCTTTTACTTCTAATGCTTTAGAAAAAGTTTACCGAACCCTAAAACCAGAAAACAGAAAAATGATATGTGTTTTAGGCTCCTGCGGCGGTGGAAGAGATAAGTGGAAAAGACCTGAATTAGGGAAGTTAGCCGCGAAATATTGCGATGAAATAATTGTTACCAATGAAGACCCATATGATGAGAATCCGATGGAAATTATTGAGCAAGTGGTTGCAGGAACAAACGGTAAAGCCAAAAAAATATTGGATAGGAGAGAAGCAATTAGAGAAGCTTTAAAGCTTACCCAAACAGGAGATACTATAGTTATCACTGGTAAGGGTTGTGAGCCCTGGATTTGTGTTGCTGGTGGCAAAAAAATCCCCTGGGACGATAGAGAAATAGTAAAGGAAGAGTTTAAAAAATTAACCCTGCGATAAGCTTAGGGTTAATGCTGAGCATAGCCGAAGCATTAAATTTATGAAAAAGTACGAAATTTTAGAGCATAAAGCTGATTTAAAAATTAGAGCTTTTGGGAAAGATAAAAAAGAACTTTTTTCAAATATGCTTTTGGCAATGGCGGAGTCCCAAAAGCCAGAAATTAAGGGTAAACAAAAAAATAAAAGACAAATTAAAATAAAAGCTCTTGATTTAGCAGTCCTTTTAGTTGATTTTTTAAGCGAGGCTCTTTATTTAAGCCAAGTAAATAAGGAGATTTATTTTGATATAAATTTTAAAAAATTCTCTAATACCGAGATTGAAGGAAAGCTAATTGGTCAAAAAGTAGCAAGATTTGGCGAAGACATTAAGGCAGTGACTTACCACAGTTTAGACGTTCACCAAAAAAAAGACAAAACCTGGGAAACCACCGTACTTTTTGATATATAAAACTACTTTAAAGTTTCTAAATACAACATTAAGCCGCTTTAAAATACGGCCTTTTATTTTTCGAAAATTTAAGCTAAAATAAAGTATTATGATTTCGAAAAAGGATTTCAAAAAAATATCAGATTGGCTTTGGGAGATTCCCAAAAGTTTCAGGTCAGATATGCAAGTTTCAGCCCGAGCTTATGTTTCAGAGAAAATGCTAGAGGAAAGTTTTAAAGATAGATCATTTGAACAGTTGGTAAACATTTCGACTCTGCCTGGTATTCAAAAATATGCTTTGGCGATGCCAGATATGCACGAAGGCTACGCCAGTCCCATAGGTGGAGTAGCAGCGATAAAAACACCGGAAGGGGTCATTTCGCCCGGCGTTTGTGGATACGATATCAATTGCGGCATGCGGTTATTAAAATCTGAACATACAGAAAAGGAAATTAAACCTCATTTAGATAAATTAGCGACTGAGATTCAAAGTCAAGTTCCTTCGGGACTGGGTCGGGGAAGAAAGATAAAACTAAGCATTGAACAAATCAATAAAATTTTAGAAGAAGGAACTCACATTTTATTAAAACAGGGTTATGGAGAAAAAGACGATGTTGAGAATTGTGAGGCCAGTGGAAAATTAGATTGGGCCGATGCTTCAGTAGTTTCCGACCATGCCAAAAATCGAGGAAGAGACCAGGTTGGGACTCTCGGATCCGGCAACCACTTCTTGGAAGTTCAAAAAGTAGAGGAAATTTTTGATAAAGAGGTTGCCGAAGCTTTTGGTTTATTTAAAGATCAAGTTGTAATTATGATCCATACTGGTTCTCGTGGTCTCGGTCATCAGGTTTGTACTGATTATTTAAGAACAATGATCCCGGCCATGCAAAGATATAGAATAAAAGTTCCAGACAGAGAATTTGCTTGTGTTCCGTTTAGTTCTCCAGAAGGGCAAAGGTATTTTTCGGCTATGGCTGCTGCTGCCAATTATGCTTGGGCGAATCGCTATATGATTGCTCATTATACTAGAAAGGCCTGGAAACAGGTGCTGGGAGAAAAAGAAAGGCTCGAATTATTATACGATGTAGCCCATAATATTATTAAAAAAGAAAAATATAAAATTAATGAGAAAGAAACCGAAGTCATTGTTCACCGCAAAGGGGCAACCAGAGCTTTTCCTCCAGGCCATCCTGAGGTCCCGGGAAAATATAGAGAAGTTGGCCAGCCGGTTTTAATCCCCGGTTCAATGGGGACTGCCTCATATGTTTTGGTTGGAACTAAAGAAGGAGAAGAGGCCTGGTTTAGCACCTGCCATGGTGCTGGTAGGACTATGTCCCGCCACGAAGCAATGAGGCGGATCTCTGGACAAGAGGTAGTAAAAAGATTAGAATCAAAAGGAATTATTATTAAATGTTGGTCGTTAAGAGGAATTGCTGAAGAGGCCCCAATGGCTTATAAAGACGTTGACAATGTAGTAGAAGTAGTCCATAATGCTGGCTTATCAAAAAAGGTAGCCAGATTAATTCCCTTGGCGGTAATAAAAGGGGAGTAATTCAAATTATGAATTACGAATTGAGAAAAAATAATATACTGGAAAAATATGAAACGAAGACTTCCAAAGAGCTTACGCAAACATATTCGCCAGGAGAAGGCTCGGATTCGCCGAGAAGTTTTAGATATCAAAGAACAAGAAAAATTAATTCAAGAGCTTTATCAAAAATTTTTAAAACAACATGAAAATTCAAGAGATTTACAACCTAGCAATAAATAAAGGAATTGAAGCTGATTTTAGAGGAAGGGAAGGAGTAGAAAAGCTTTTGGAAAGGAGAAAAGAAAAATATGAAAAACTTTCGGAAAAAGAGAAAGAAGAGTTTGATTTAGAATCTTTTAAAAATCCTTATTTAGATTCCAGGATTTATCACATTGCCGAGGACAAAGAAATAAAAAAAGTTTTAGTAGGAATTGATATTGAGCCAGCCGAAATTTTAATGGCAAAAGAAATTGGTGGAATCGATTTAGTCATTGCCCATCACCCCATTGGCAAGGGATTAGCTCACTTAGCAGATGTGATGGATTTGCAATGTGATGTTTTAAATTTTTATGGAGTGCCAATCAATATTGCTGAGGGATTAATGAAAGAAAGAATTGATGAAGTGGCCAGGGGAGTAAATAGATTAAATCACCAAAGAACAGTTGACGCTGCCCGGCTTCTTAAAATCAATTTAATGAATTCTCATACCCCTTGCGATAATTTAGCAGCTAAATTTTTAAAGGATTTAATTAAGAAAGAAAATCCAGAAAGAATTAGTGATTTAATAGATTTATTAAAAAAGATTCCAGAACATAGAGAGGCGGTGAAAATCGGGGCTGGTCCGAAAATCTTTGTTGGAACTGAAGAAAATCGGTGCGGTAAGATTTCTCTTGCTGAAATTACCGGTGGGACTGAGCCTTCGCCAAAAATTTATGAAAAGATTGCCCAGGCTGGAATTGGTACTATTGTTGGAATGCATATGGGAGAAGAATCTCGAAAGGAGGCCGAGGCTTCAAATCTCAATATTGTTATCGCCGGTCATATGTCTTCTGATTCGTTAGGAGTGAATTTGTTCTTAGATGAGTTAGAAAAAAAAGGAATAGAAATTATTCCTTGTTCAGGGTTGATTAGAGTTTCTAGGGTTGAGAAATAATTTTCTTATATTAGAAAACATTTCTTTCAAAAAAAACTGGCTAAAGGGCCAGTTTTTTGATAAAATGAACTAGATATGAGAACAGGAATTGCCACAATTCCTTTAGATTACGGGAGATGTCCGGCTTGGCTTTTTGAAAGAATGCGAAGGTTAATCCGGGAGATAACTTCCGCTATTATCGAAGAATTTGGACCAGAAGAATTTTTAAAACGGCTAAGCGATCCAGTTTGGTTCCAAAGTTTATCTACTCTGATTGGAATGGACTGGAACAGTAGTGGGACTACCACCATTACTCTTGGTGCTTTAAAATCTGGGCTTTTTGATATTCAAGACCAATTAGGTATTTATATTTGTGGAGGGAAGAGAACCTCAAGAAAAACACCAGAAGAAATTGAAGCTTATGGAATATCGCGAGGTTTTTCATTTTCTCCCGGTCTGATTTATGCCTCAAAAATGGCAGCCAAAGTAGACAGCTCATGTTTACAAGATGGATTTACTCTTTATCAACATAATCTAATTTTTACTAAAAATGGGCAGTGGGTAATTGTCCAACAGGGAATGGCTCCAGAATTACAAAAAGCCAGAAGATATCACTGGTTGTCTTCTAATATTCAGAATTTTATTGAAGAACCTCATTCAGGGATTATTTCTGATGCTAAAGTGAAACCTTTAAATTTAACCGCTAAAGAAAGCGATGAGAACCGGGAAATTTCTGCTGGATTAGTAAAAGAAGAGCCGAAAAAATTTTTAAAGGATTTTTCGAAAATTATCAACAAATCAGATGCTTTAAGCAAACAAAAAAGGAGGGGAAACTTTGCTGAAATGGAATTAAACGATGTTGAATTCCACTGGCATCCGGTCGCTGAAGAAAAGTTTGATTTAAAGAGATTAGAAAAAACCATTTTCGCCGCTCACTCAAAAGATCCAGAAAATTTTGAAAACCTTCTTTCATTAAAAGGCATTGGTCCAAAAACAATAAGAGCTTTGTCTTTAGTTTCGGAAATAATTTACGGAGCTAAACCCTCCTATGAAGACCCAGCTAGATATTCTTTTTCGGTTGGTGGTAAAGATGGCACTCCTTATCCGATTGATCGCAAAACTTATGACTTGACTCTCAAGGTCATTGAAAAAGGAATTAAAAGAAGTAAAATTTCAAACCGAGAAAAAATCGAAGCCCGAAAAAGGTTGAAAAATTCATTATGAAAAAATACTCATCAAAGCGAGCGAAAAAAGGAAAATTGGCTTACCGAACACCAAGCAGGTTTATTTATCAAAAATGTCAGCAGATAACGAAAAGCAAGGGCAAACAGAAGTAACTCCCATTCCTATTCAAAATCCCTGGAGAATTTTTGCCATTGAGGCTTTTTTATTTTCTTTGACTTTGCTATTAGGAATTGCCACTGCCTTTAGAATAAATGAAATTTTAAAATTTCAAAAATTTATAATACCTCAAATTTCTTTTTGGAAATTTATTGTTTGTTTTCTTTTAGCTACTTTATTAATATTTTTAATCTCCTATTTTCTAAAATTTAAAAAAGGAAAAGGGATATTCTTTAAAGGCATTTTCATTTTGGCAACTTTTTGGGGAGGAACATTATTACTTACCTGGTGGATGCCAGACCTCCTAGGTTTAATTTTAATGATAATTTTAGTTTCCTGGTGGCTAAAGAAACCCTCGATTTTAAACCAAGATATTTGCATAATTTTGGGGATAGCTGGAATGGGTAGTATTTTAGGATTAAGCCTTACCCCTTTAATTGTGATACTGCTTTTAGCAATTTTTTCAATTTATGATTTTATTGCCGTTTACAAAACAAAACATATGGTCAAAATAGCAAAAGAAATGATTGAAAGCAAAGCTATTTTAGCTTTAGTTGTTCCCCCAAATATTTTAGGTTTGAGAGAAAGCCTGGAAAGAATTAAACCGGGCGGAAAATTCTTAATTCTAGGAGGAGGAGATATTGTTTTTCCTTTGCTTCTTTGCACTTCATTAATTCCCTTTGGGATTTTAAATTCTTTAATTATTGCTGTTTTTGCTCTAATAGGCCTTTTGGTTGGTTTTTTGTTTTTTCTTTCCCAAAAAGTTCGCCAACCGATTCCCGCTCTACCGCCAATTGCTTTGTTTGGTATTTTAGGCTACTTAATTACTAGATTAATTTAATGAACAAAAGAGAAACTTTTAAAAAAATAAATAAAGAAATAAAAAATTGTAAAAAATGTCCCCTATGGAAGACCAGAAAAAATACTGTTCCTGGAGAAGGACCAGCTAATGCAAAAATTATTTTTTTGGGCCAGGCGCCAGGTTCAAAAGAAGACAATGTTGGAAAACCTTTTATTGGAAGAGCTGGCCAATTTTTAAATCAATTATTAAAAATAGCAAGAATCAATCGAGAAAAAATTTTTATAACCTCATCCATTAAATGTTTCCCACCCAAAAATCGTAAGCCAACTAAAAAAGAAATTGAAGCCTGTCTGCCCTGGCTTAAAAAGCAAGTTGAAATTATCAACCCTCAAAAATTTATTTTACTTGGAGAAATTGCTTTTTCAGTATTTTTTCCAAATAAAAAACTAAGTGATTTTCGAGGGAGATGGATAAAAAAAAATGACAAGGAATATTTTATCAGCTACCATCCAGCTGCCGGTCTAAGATTCCCCAGAATAAAAAAGATTTTAGAAAAGGATTTCAAAAAGATTAAGGAAACTATATCTTTTTAACCATATAAGTATCTTTTAATTTATACTTTAATTTAGAAAAGTAACCCCGAACTCCTACCCCTGAAATGACGGCGATTTTATTTAAGCCAAATTCTTTTTTGGCTATTTTTTCTGCTGCTTTAATTAATTTTTTACCCGAACCTTTATGCTGGGGCGAAATAACCGGGAGGTTAGCCCGATTAAGGGGGAATTGTTGACCATAAGTGTGAACCTCTCGAATTATGACCTTGTTTTGAGAAGTGATACGGAGACGGAGCAAACTATATAATTTCTCCCTATTTTTATCTTCAAAACTCAAAAATATCTCTTTTCCGTCTGAAGCATCATAATCTTCTCTAAAAAGATAAAGTTTCTCCTTTGGGTCATAATTTTTTCTAACTTCGCGACATCTTATACAGCGACATTGCCAACCCTCCTTTTTTGATTCCCTAGCAATGACCTGCCGCAAATTAGAAATTTTAGCAGGACCGGCAACAATCCTTTGAGAAGGGATATCTCTAGTTATTCTCTGAATTCTGACATAGTAAGGGATTTTCTTTTTGATTGATTTAATCAGATTTATCAGTTGGCTATTAGTATAGGGTTTGTATTTTCCTGTTTTCCACCATTGGTAAAGAGGAGCTTCTTTTAAAAGGGCGGTAGGATAGATTTTTAAAAGGTCAGGTTGAAAATTTGGATTTGAGAAAAGTTCTTCAAACATTTTTTCATCCCCCTCTAAGTCAGACCCGGGTAAATTGGGCATCATTTGGTATAAAACCTTAAACCCCGCGTCTTTTAATAATTTTGTGGCCAAAATCGTTTCTTTAATCCCGTGCCCCCGTAAATTTAGTTTTAAAACATTATCATAGATACTTTGGACTCCCAGTTCAACCATTGTAACGCCTAATTTTCTCAGCCATTTTATTTCTGGTAGAGTAATAAAATCTGGCCTGGTTTCGACAGATAATCCAACTATCCGGTGTTTCACTTTTTCATTTAATCCTTGAGCCTCTTTTAGATTCTTACTCATTTTTTGATTGCAAGCATCAAAACACCTTTTAGCAAACCAGGTCTGATATTTTTTTGGATAAAAAGACCAAGTTCCACCGACCGTTCTTAACTCAATCTTATCGGTAGGGTGGCCTTCATTTTCTAACATTTCAACTCTTTTTTTAACTTGTAAATAAGGATTGTAATTTAATCTTTTAGCTCTTTCTACCGCCGGCTCTCCAGATAAGTAACTTTTTGGAATGCCCTTTTCTATTGGGCAATAAATGCATTTTCCTGGACAAGGATAGGGTTTGGTTAAAACCGAAACATTAACAATTCCCGAAAGGGAACGAATTGGTCTGGTTCGAAGTAAATTTTCCAAATTTTTTGATAATTCCGTCCTTTTATTTCTTACCATTTCATGGTATGCTTTTAAGAGATTAATATTTGAAGGACAGGGAATTTTATACCTTTTTGCCATTTCTCTCTTTATCATAGCCAAATCAGCCGGAGTTTTTACACGGTTTTTAATTAATTCCTGAACTATTAATTTTTCTATTTTCATAAATGCAAAAAGAATACGCCGAGTATCTACTTAAAAAGACTAAAGAAGATTATAACCTAATTGCTGAGACTTTTTCTCAAACCCGATACTCTATTTGGCCAGAGCTCACTTTTTTTAGAAAATATGTTAAGGAGAGAGAAAGAATTTTAGATTTAGGGTGCGGCAATGGTCGGCTATTTGAATTATTTAAGAATAGAAATGTAGAATATTTTGGAGTAGACAATGTAGAGAAACTAATTGAGATTGCCAGAAAAAAATATCCAGAAGCTAAATTTTTAGTTGGTGATGCCTTGAATTTACCGTTCCCAGATAATTATTTTGACAAAGTTTTTAG
>CAZWEN010000009.1:8913-17446 GCA_964632775.1 uncultured Candidatus Saccharibacteria bacterium
GCATAGCAGTTTTTCATCACATCCCCTCAGGGGAATTCCGGCTTCAGTTTCTAAAAGAAGTAAGAAGAGTTTTAAAACAAGAAGGATTTTTAATTCTAACTATTTGGGGTCTTTGGCGAAGGGCTACTTCTTTAAAATTACTAACAAAGTTTACCATATTTAAAATTTTTGGTAAATCGGGGCTAGACTTTAAGGATATTTTTATACCCTGGCAAAAAACTATAGATCGTTATCTGCATTGTTTTACCAAAAAAGAATTAAAAAATATTACAAAAAGAGCAGGTTTTAAAATAAAAGAGATGGGAATTTTTAGGCGAGGGGAGACAAAAAATTACAATATTTATTTAATTACCGAAAAATGATGCCCTCATAACTTAACGGATAAAGTACAGGCCTCCGGAGCCTGGAATGTAGGTTCGATTCCTACTGAGGGCACAAAAACTTGACAGAAATTTCTGGTTTAGATAAACTTTAAATTGAGGGGGTACGAGATTTTTCTCGTAGGACAAGCAGTTTTTGATGAAGGAGGCCGAAGGATATCCCCAGTCAATGTCCAACTAGGTTTGAACTTAGGCCAAGAATAGCAAGAACTGTACCCTCTCACTAAACCCCGTTAGAGAAATTTTCTAGCGGTTTTTAGTTTAGAATAATATACACTTTTAATTCCCTAATGGGTTTTTTGGTTTGGGAAAATATGTTAAGATATACTCATGAAATATAAAATTGCTGTTTCTGGTGCTGCTCAAATTAATAAATGTATTGCGGGCGCTCAAGAAATATCTAAAAAAGTTGGCCGAGAAATTGTTCGACAAGGAGCTATTCTAATTACTGGAGCTACAACTGGTATTCCCTATTGGGTAGCAGTGGGAGCTAAAGAAGCAAAAGGGGTTTCAATTGGTTTTTCACCAGCTGCTTCGGAACTGGCTCATTTAAAAAAATATCAGCTACCAATAGATTGTTTTGATGTTATAGTTTATACTGGTTTTGGTTATTCAGGAAGGAACCTTTTAATGACCAGAGCAGCTGATGCCGTAATTATTATCTGTGGTCGGATGGGTACCCTAAATGAATTTACCATTGCCTTTGAAGATGAAAAGCCGATTGGGGTTTTGGAAGGGTTTGGAGGAACAGCAGATATGGTAAGAGAGATTCTTAAGAAAGGTTACCGAGGGACTAAAAAAACTATTTATGATAAAGACCCTAAAAGATTAACCGAGAGACTTATCAAATTAATCAAAAAGGAGAAAAAATATAATAAAACTAAAGGTCGGCAATAAGTAATACCTAATAATTAAATTTATGCCAAACGAAGAGCCTCTTCCTGAAGAAGGGAAATTAATAGGAAAAATTACTCATTATTTCGGAAATATCGAGGTAGCAGTTATCGAACTTTCTGATACCCTTAAAGTAGGCGATAACATTCGAATTGTTGGAGGTGAAACTGATTTTACTCAGATTGTTGACTCAATGGAGGTTGAGCATAAAAAAGTTGAAGAAGCTAAAAAAGGAGATTCAGTCGGTTTAAAAGTTGGTCAAAAAGTTAGGGAAGGTTATAAAGTCTACAAATTGTAAATCTCTTCAAATATGGAGTTTCAAATTATTTGCCAGCTGTTTTTGGCCACCTTTTTAGGTGCTTTAATTGGTTTAGAAAGAGAATACAAAAGAAAGGAAGCTGGACTTCAGACCTATAGTTTGGTGGCTTTAGGTAGTTGCCTTTTTACCATAATTTCTTTTAACTTAGTTAATTTTTTCCCCGGAGAATCGGGAATTAGCCTTGATCCCTTACGGGTAATTCAGGCTATAGCCATCGGAATTGGTTTTATTGGAGCGGGAGTAATTTTCCGTCAGCCGTCCGGAATTTTTGGCCTAACTACCGCTGCCGGTTTATGGGCAACCGCTGCCATTGGAATAGCGGTTGGAGCCGGGTTTTATTTCTTAGCCGCTTTTACTGCTCTTTTAGCGATTTTAATTTTAGCTGGTTTAGGGTTATTAGAAGAAAAACTCTTTAAGAAAAGGTAGGTAGTTTAATGAAAGATAAGAAATTCTTTTTTGCCATATCCATTTTATTGGGAACAATAGTTGGGGCAGGAATTTTTGGGATTCCCTATGTAATCGCCAAAAGCGGGATAATTCCCGGCTTTTTTTATTTCTTAATTTTAGGTGGGGCAGTTTTACTAATTCATTTATTTTTTGGAGAGATTGTTTTAAGAACAAAAGAAAAACATCGATTGGTGGGTTATGCTCAAAAATATTTAGGTAATTGGGGTAGAATTCTAATTACTATTTCCACAATTTTAGGATTAACTGGAGCTCTTTTAGCTTATATAATTTTAAGTGGGGATTTTCTAAAAATCATCTTCTCTTTTTTAAATTTGCCCTCTTTCTATTTTAGTTTAATGTTTTGGGCAATTTTATCATATTTTATTTTTCGAGGAATAAAGCTAATTGCTCCAGCAGAGCTTTTTATGAATATAGCCTTCTTTTTCATAATTTTTCTAATTTTTTGTTTCGCCTTACCGAAATTAAATCTTCAGAATTTCACCTTAATAAATTTTGAGCATATTTTTTTACCTTACGGAGTAATTTTATTCTCTTTAGTCGGTTGGATAGCGGTCCCAGTAATTAGTGAAACTTTTAAGAACCCCGAGGAAAGAAAAAATCTTAAAAAAGTAATAATTTCAGCCATTTTGATTGTTATCTTTTTATATTTTCTTTTCGCTTTAGCCGTAATTGGAGTATCAGGTAAAAATACTACCCCGGAAGTTTTTCAAGGACTTTTACCTTATTTAGGTCAAAAAATTATTATCTTTGGAGCCTTGTTTGGGATATTCGCCATTGTTACTTCCTTTTTGATTTTAGGGAATTATTTTAAAAATACTCTATTCTATGATTACAAGATTCCTAGATGGATATCTGCTTCAATCGCTTGCGGCCTGCCCCTCATTTTATTTTTAATTGGTTTTCGTGAATTTATTGAAGTAAGCGGTTTTGTGGGGACAATAATTGGAGTAATAGAGGGAGGGGCGATTGTTTTAATTTTCAAAAAGGCAAAGCTTTTAGGAAATAGGTGTCCAGAATACAGCTTGAAAATTCCTTCCATTTTGTTATACTTTTTAATAGCAATCTTTATCTTGGGGGCCGCTTCCCAAGTTTTTTAACTTTTAAGATTATGAAATTTATTGCTGATTTTCATTTACATTCAAAATATTCTCGGGCGACTTCTCCTCAAATGAATTTGGAGAACCTTGATAAATGGGCCAAAACTAAGGGGATTAAAATTTTAGGCACTGGAGATTTTACTCATCCAGAATGGTTTAAAACTTTGAGAGATAAATTAGAGTCAGCTGAACCCGGACTTTTTAAATTAAAAAACTCTGATTCTGAGACCCGCTTTATTTTAACGGTTGAAATAAGTTGCATTTATTCTAAAAAAGGAAGGGTTAGAAAAATTCATATTGTGGTTTTTGCTCCCTCCTTTGAAATTGCGGAAAAAATTAACACCCACTTGAGTTGGATTGGAAATCTAAAAGCTGACGGGAGACCAATTCTGGGATTAGATTCAAAAGAATTAGCCAAAATTGTTTTGGGAATTTCAGAGGATTGTTTGATTATGCCAGCCCATTTATGGACTCCTTACTTCGGTCTCTTAGGTTCAAAATCAGGCTTCGATTCAATTGAGGAATGTTTCGAAGATTATTCAAAATACATTTTTGCCGGCGAAACAGGACTTTCCAGCGACCCTGCAATGAATTGGCGGCTGTCAGCTTTAGATAAAATTACTTTAATCAGCAATTCAGATGCTCATTCGCTTCCTCATATTGGACGGGAAGCCAATGTTTTTGATACAGAGATTAGTTATCCAGCAATAATTAAAGCAATTAAAGAAAAAAATCCTCAAAAACTTTTATATACTATTGAATTTTTCCCTCAAGAAGGAAAATATCATTATGATGGTCATCGAATTTGCGGAATTAGTTTATCTCCCCAAGAATCTAAAAAATATAATAACATTTGTCCAAATTGTGGTCGGCCTTTAACTATTGGAGTTTTAAATAGAGTTGATTCTCTAGCAGATAGAGAAGAAGGTTTTCACCCGGAAGGAGCAATTCCTTTCAAAAGTTTAGTTCCTTTGGCAGAAGTAATCGCTGATGCTTTAGGAGTAATGCCTGGTGCCAAGCAGGTGGATGAAGAATATCAAAATCTAATTAAAAAATTTGAAAATGAATTTAAGGTTTTGCTTGATGTCCCTCGCCAAGATTTAGAAGCAGTCACTTTGCCAGAAATTGCTGAGGGGATAATCCGGGTTAGGGAGGGGAGAGTAAATATTGAGCCAGGTTATGATGGAGTTTACGGAAAAATAAGAATTTTTTCCAAAGGAGAACAAAAAACTTTGTCCAAGCAAGGCACCCTTTTTTAAACATGACTATTGGTATTCCTAAAGCTTTACTTTATTGGAAACAGCCCCATTTTTGGGAAACTTTCTTCGAAAATTTAGGCTTTAAAGTACTTTTCTCGCCAGAAACCAATAAAGAGATTGTTGAAATGGGAGTTAAGGCTTCTGACCCCGAAACTTGCTTTGCTGAAAAAGTCTTTTTTGGCCATATTTTATGGCTTGAGGAAAAATGTGATTGGATTTTTGTTCCAAGATTAAAAACCAATTCGGAAAAACTTGAGTACTGTCCAAAATTTTTTGCCCTTCCAGATTTAGCAAAAATTCTAGTTAAATCTCCAATCCTAACCGAGACTTTTGATGAAAGAAAAGAAAAATTTGAGAAAACCTTAAGGAGATTGGGAAAAAAATTAAACAAGAACCAAAGAGAAGTAGGGGAAGCAGCAAAAACTGCCTTCTTAAAAGAAAAAGAATTGAAAGAAAAAGAAAAAGAAAATTTTTTAAAAGAAATGGAGATGAAAGAAAGAAAGATAGTATTGGTTTCCCACCCTTACAATTTATATGATGATTACGTGAATTTAGGAGTAAAAGAAAAGTTGGAAAAATTAGGAGCCCAACCTATCTTTATTGAAGAGGTACCGTTAGAAAAGTCAAAAGTCAAAAGTCAAAAGTCAAAAGTTAACGATAACGGTTATCCAAAATTTCACTGGGAATTTGGAAAGGAAATAATGGAGCAAATTGACACGATATTGAATTACAATATTGCTGGAGCAGTTGAAATTTCTTCTTTTCAGTGTGGTTGCGATGCAGTAATAAAAGAATTTGTCGAAAAAAAATTTAAACAAAACAAAATTCCCTTTTTATATTTAATTGTTGATGAACAAAGTGGCGAAGCTGGTATTCAAACCAGATTGGAAGCCTTTATGGATACAATATGAAAAAAAAGCCAATCATTACTTTTGCTAGATGGGGGAACTATACCATTGCTTTTAAAACCCTTTTTGATCAGTTGGGCTTGGAAGTTATTCCCCCAGAACCAACTAATTCAGCCAACATTGCTGAGGGAGTAAAAATTTCTCCGGAAATGTATTGTTTTCCATTGAAGGTGACTTTGGGTAATGTTATTCCTAGTTTAAGAAAGGGGGCCAATACTGTTTTTATGGTTCAAAATATTGGTGGTTCTTGCCGGCAGAGGTATTATGGGGCGGTTCAAGAAAAAGTCTTGAAAGAAGCAGGACACCATATTAACTTTTTAGATTTTAGAGCAACCCCTAAAGACATTTATTCAACCATAAAAAAAATTTCTGGAGCCTCGACTTGGCAGATTTTAAAAGCGGCTCGTTTCTTCTTTAAAAAATTAAGGTTAATTGAAAAAATTGAAAAGATGGCCCAGTTTTACCGGCCAAGAGAAATTGAGAAAGGAACTACTGATAGGATATTAACTGAAAGTTTCTTGGAGATTGAAAAGGCAGATAAAGAAAAAGATTTTTCAATAATCAAAAAAGAAACTTTAAAAAGATTTTCTAAAATTAAAATTGAGAAAAATAAAAAACTTCCCAAAGTAGCCCTGATTGGTGAAATTTACACTGTCTGTGATCCAGCTATCAACTTTGATTTAGAAAGCAAACTAGGGAGAGAAGGGATTGAAATTCATCGAGAGATGGATATTACCTATCATATAAAAAAATTAATTTTCCCCTGGAAAGACTGGATTATCCAAAGAAAAATAAATCCTTATTTAAAATCTACGGTGGGAGGTCACGGTAGAGATGCTATTTATGAAATGCTCAATTATGTAAAAAAAGATTTTGATGGAATAATCCACCTTCTACCTTTTGGCTGTATGCCGGAAGTCACGGTCAGGCCACTTTTACAAAAAATTCATTTAGAAAGTGGAATTCCATTTTTATCTTTATCTTTGGATGAACAAGTAGCTGAAGCTGGAATTAATACCAGGTTGGAAGCTTTTGTCGATGTAGTTAGGAATTATCATCAGAGCAAGAAATCATGAAAACTTATTTAGGTATTGATGTCGGTTCAATTTCTACTAACTTGGTTTTGATTGATGAAAAAAACCAGATTTTGTCTTCCCTTTATTTGCGAACCGAAGGAGATCCAATTATTGCTGTTCAAAAAGGATTAAAGGAATTAAAAAATCAAATTTCAATTCATAATCCGAATATTGAAATTGCTGGAGTAGGCACTACTGGTTCAGCAAGATATTTAGCTGGAGTAATTACTGGGGCTGATTTAATCAAAAACGAAATTACTGCTCATGCCAAAGGAGCTAGCTATTTTATTCCCGACGTCAGAACCGTAATCGAAATCGGTGGTCAAGATTCCAAAATTATCATTTTAGAAAACGGAGTTGCCGTCGATTTTGCCATGAATTTGATATGTGCTGCAGGAACCGGGTCTTTTCTTGATGCTCAAGCCTCTCGTTTAAAATTACCTATTGAAAAATTTGGTGAATTAGCTTTAAAATCAAACAGCCCGACGAATATAGGAAGTCGCTGCACCGTGTTCGCCGAGTCAGATATGATTCATAAACAACAAATTGGTCACAAAACTGAAGATATTGTAGCTGGACTCTGTCAGGGATTAGCCAGAAATTTTTTGAATAATGTAGCTAAGGGGAAGAATATAAAACCACCTATTGTTTTTCAGGGAGGGGTTTCTGAAAATGCTGGGATGAAAAGGGCCTTTGAGGAAGCTTTAGGAGAAAAAGTTATTATCCCCCCTTATAATACAGTGATAGGTGCGTTCGGAGTAGCTCTTTTAATTAAAGAGATGAATTTGCCCAGAACTAAATTTTTTGGTTTTGAAATTTCAGATAAAGATATTAAATGCACTTCTTTTCAATGCCAAGGTTGTCCTAACCGATGTGAAGTGATTGAAGCCAAAATAGATGGAAAAATCGTTGCTCGTTGGGGGGATCGCTGCGGTAAATGGTCAAACCTAAATGTAAATAATGCTTAATGATAGAAGAATATAAATTCGGTTCAATTACTATCAATGGAAAAACCTATGAGTACGATGTCGAAGTTCGTTGGACTGGTGAAGTTTTAAAATGGTGGCGAGGAGAAAGCCACGTTATTGATGTTGAAGATGTTAAAAGAGCAATTGAACAAAATCCAGAATTAATTATTATTGGCACTGGAGAAGCAGGGTTGGCTAAAGTAACTGATAAAGCTAAAACGGAGATTCTTTCCAGAGGAATCGGATTAATCATTGATAAAACTGAAGAAGCAGTTAAAACCTTCAATATCCAAAAAGGAGAATCTAAGAAGGAGGAAGGGAAGCAGAAAAAGGTAATTGGCCTTTTCCATTTAACTTGCTAAACAATATGCTAATTTTTTGGATTTTAATTTTTATTTTAAGTTTAGTGATTTTAGTAAAATCAGCTGATTGGTTTGTGGAAAGTGCAGAAAAAATAGGCCTGGCTTTAAAAATTTCTCCTTTTATAGTTGGGATGACTATTATTGCCATTGGTACCTCTTTTCCCGAACTTGCTTCTTCAATTGCCGCCACTCTTAAAGGAGCAACCGAAATTGTTGCTGCCAATACGGTGGGTTCAAACGTTGCTAATATTTTATTGATTGTTGGATTATCAGCAGTAGCGGCTCGAGCTTTAATAGTCAGAAGAAGCCTGATTGATTTAGATGCTCCTCTTTTGGGCGTGGCTACTTCCCTTTTTATCTTTGTGATGTGGGATAAAGAAATAGTATTTGGGGAGGGAATTTTACTAATTTTTGGTTTTTTAATTTATCTTTTATATACAATTTTTCATAGAAGAGAACCCGAAGAAACCCCGGAAGCAGTTGAGATTTTACCATCAAGAGTGGAAAGAAGAGAAATAGAGGCAAAAATTGGAAAAAAGCCAGAAAAATTAAATTTTAGAGTTTTCTTATTTTTGATTTTAGGAATGGCAGGCTTAGCAGTTGGAGCTAATTATACTATTGAAGCAATGCTAAAAATATCTGATATTTTAAAAATTGCTACATCCTTGGTTGCTATCACTGCTTTAGCCATTGGTACTTCCTTACCAGAATTAGTAGTTTCGATTCAAGCCGCTTCAAAGAAAAAATATGAAATTGCCTTAGGAAATATTTTTGGTTCAAATGTCTTTAATATTTTATTGGT
>CAZWEN010000010.1:0-17333 GCA_964632775.1 uncultured Candidatus Saccharibacteria bacterium
TATGCACGCCAAAAAGAGACGCGCAGCCTTCTACATCCATTAAGGCGCCGGCATTCGGGATTTTGTGTTCAGTCGCAAACTTACACGTCACTAAAAAGGCATCCGGTGTCACATAAAGAGGCTCAGCTAAAGCCAAGATGGCATCTATGCCAATATCAGTTGCGATAGCTCGCTCATTAAGAAGAGCCTGGATTTCTGCCGCATTGTCAGCCGGAGCTTCTATTAAGGTTATACCCGCAGCTTCTGCCGCCGAATACAATGCCTCTAACTGGCTGGTAACAATAGGATAACCTCGCTGATAAGGTATCCACATTCGTTTGGCCTCTGGTGCCAGCTCGCGCATAATCTCAAAGCGCTGAAGAGCGATGTCTGGACCAGGGTAGCGAACGCCAGTGATGTTTCCGCCCGGTTTAGACACACTCTCAACCAAACCTGTGCCTTCTATATTGGCGACGGTAAAAACCACCGGGATGTCGGTCCCCTGAGTGGCCGCCTTGGCTTCCTGACTTGCTTCGGTGGGAAAGACGAAAATCAAGTCAACTTCATCTTCCACAAATTTCTCAAGTATTCTTCTGTACTCAACCATGTCAAAGTCTGTTCTCTGAAGGGAATAGATAATGTTCTCGCCCTTAATGTAGCCCAACTCTGCCATCCCGGCTTTGAAGCCGTCGGCTGCCTCGGCAATATATTCTAAGCCAGAGAGAATACCTACCCGATAAACCTTCTCTTCTTTTTCGGGAAGCAAAAGAAAGTAGACTCCAACTCCTACCAACAAAACAACTATTAAAAAACCGATAATAAATTTTGGTTTAAACATAAGTTTTTATTAATTTTTATTTTTCGACCTTTTTTCTAATTCTTTTTTGAGTTTTTCTATCTCTTCTTTTAATTCTATCATCTTTAATTCTCGGCCAACCGCCAATCCTTGAAATCTTTCCAAGTCAGTCATTTTTTCTTGAAGTTCTTTTGTTCTTTCTTTTACTTGTTTATTTAAACTCAAAGTAAGTTCTTTTAATTCTTTTGTTCTTGCTTCAACTCTTATTTCCAAAGTAATTTTTGCTTCCTCTAAGGCTTCTTTTGATTTCCTTAAGTCGGCAATAGTTTTGTTAAAGGTAACAGCTAACTCTCCAATTTCAGTTCTTGATTCGACTTTAATCTTGATATCTAAATTTCCCCTTCTTACTTCTTCACAGGCTAAGGTTATTTCCCGGATGGGATTTATGATTCTCCTTAAAATCACAAATAAAACCAGGAGGAAAAACAGTAATGCTCCTAAGGTGACAATGATATCTCGAATCCACATCTCTCCGATTACTTCTTCTATTCCTTTTAAGGTAAAAGCTACCCAAATAGTTTTATCTTGGTAGCCGGGGTAAATAATTAATTTGATTTTTTCTTCTTTAAAAATTTGGTCTTTTACTACTTCCTTTCTAGTACTGATTACTTTTGAAATATCCGGATCTTTAATAATTTCCCCCCATTCTCCTTCGATGCTACTTTTATAAATAGTTCCGTCTGAACTAACTACTCGAATATATCTAACATCTTCAAACCCGGCTATTTCGGAAATAAAGGCTTTTTCCATCCCCGGGACCAAAGCTAATCTATAAATCCAAATCGGAGAAGCTAAGATTTCATTTATAGTTTCAGCTAAATGAGTTTTTTCTTTAATTGCTGTCTCAACCAGGTCTCCTCGATGCTGAGTAATAGTAAAATAAATAGAGGCGAAGTTAACTCCAATTAAAATTACAAAAAAAACAAAAGCCAAAGCATATAAAGAGTATCTTTTCATAGGATATATTTTTAATATTGGACAGGTATCCCTTCGGGAGTAGCTGAAGAGCTATGAGCGGCCGGAACTACGTTAATAATAATGTCCGACAACTTCTCTATTTTTTCTTCACTTACTCCCAGTTTTAGCATTTCCTCCTTGGTGATTCTCGCTCCTTGACCTAGGGCAATTATTTTGTAAGCTGGGAGATTGGCTTTCAACCAGATTCCTAATTCATAAGGGGCAATGAAAATTGGATCAAATAACTGGCCCCATTTCCTAATGTCAGAAAGGGTCATTGAGTCAAAATGGCCATGGGTAATTAAAACCAAATCGATTTTCTCTAACCGGACTAGCTCTTGGTATTTTTTTGGGAAACTAGGATTATATCTAACTTCGGGGTCGATCAAAATTCTAGTTCCGTCTGGGCTTTCAAAAAGCCAATGGCTATGACCTAACCATTCTACTTTAATCCCTATTACTTCTTTTTCGCTTCCTACCTCGAATTTTAAGGGTTCAGCTTTTAAATTATATTTTTTAAACTCCGTAAAAAATTGATCTGGGCTTTTTACTAATTCAGGAAAGCTAGCAAAATGAGTTGGTACAATATATTTAGCAGGATTAATCAAACTAGCGGCGAAAGCGGCAGCTTTTGGACCCATAGTATAAATATTTCCAATGGGCAAGAAGGCAACATCGGGTTGATAGTAATCACCGATTAATTTCAAATCGGCCGCTAAGCCGGTGTCCCCAGTAAAATAAAATTTGGTTCCGTTTTCAAACTCAATTACAAAGCTCACTGCCTCTCCAGTGTAAATATAGGGGGCAACTCTTTGGCTTAATAACTGAATTTCTCTATCTAATTTTTTAGCTATTTCTTGCAAATCTTTTAGAGATTCTTCTAATCCTTTGGAAGGAGTAAGAGCTAAATAAATTCCGACTAAAGCAACCATTAGAACTATAGCGATGGTGATAAAAATAATCTTGTTTTGCATATTACTCTATTGTAGCAAAAAATTAAAAACCCAGCCATAAAAACACGGCTAGGTTTTACCTCTAGCTTGGGTGACGGGTGGGTGGCGTCCATTACCCAATCTCTACTTTAACTCAAAAATAGAAAGGGAAGCATCCTCAAAGCCAACCACATAGGCCTTACCTCCAGAAACATAAACCGACCAGGCGCCATCCAAGTAATTAGGAGCGCCAGCCCCCTGGACAGTGGTCACTACAACAGGACTACTGGGCACCGAAACGTCGAAGACAGAGAAGGCGTCGTCCCCAGCAGCCGCGACAAAGGCATAATCTCCAGAAACATAGATTGAACTCGCTCCGTCTAGGTAGTAAGGGGAACCGAGACCATGGACATTACCAATATAAAGAGGGGCAGTAGGATCAGAAATATCAAAAATCGAAAGGGAATTATCATACATAGCCACTACATAAGCATATTTCCCAGAAACATAAACTGCCGTTGCTCCATCTAGATAATTAGGATAACCAGCTCCTCGGGCCGTGCCAACGTGCTTGGGGTCAGAAGGATCAGAAAGATCCATTATTGATAGGGCATCGTCACCGGCCGTAGCCAAATAAGCATAGCCCTGAGAAATAGAAACTGCCGAAGCTCCATCTAAATAAGGAGAGGCCTTTCCAGCAATTGAGCCTACCGGATTGGGATTAGCGGGCTCAGAAATATCAATAATGGAAAGAGCCTTATCGTCAAAAGCGGCCACATAGGCATAATCGCCCACCACGTAAACCGAATCAGCTCCATCTAAGAAATTAGGAGAACCAGCTCCAGAAATTACTCCAACCACAGTAGGATTGGCCGGGTCAGAAACATCAAAAATAGAAAGGGCGTCATCCATATAAGAAGCAGTGTAAGCATAATTTCCAGCCACATAAACTCCAGAGGCTCCAGCTAAATAATTAGGAGCGCCAGCTCCGGAAACTGCTTTTACCAAGACAGGGTTAGTGGGACTGGAAATATCGAAAACCGAAAGGGAGCTATCCACAAAAGAAGCAACATAGGCATATTTTCCAGAAATCCTGATCGAACTTGCTCCAGCGAGGTAATTTGGGGAACCAGCCCCTTGAATACTTCCCAGAAGTTCCACTCCGGTTATTTTCGCTGCTGGAGATTTGGTAATTTCTATTGGGATTTTGCCCATCAAAACCACAGCCACAATCACCCCAATTACTACTATTCCCAAGATTAACCAGTAAATTTTATCTTTCATATTCTTACGAATTACGAATATTGACAAATATACGAATAATTTAGTTCGACCTTTAGTTTATCTCTAGAAATATTTTACCATAACTTTAAATTCTTTCTAATTAATTCTTTTTTCTCCGGTTTTTTAGCTCCCGGCAATCTCTCAATTAAACTATAAAATTCTAAGTCTTTTAAGCTTTGGGTTACTCTTTGTTTATTATACCCTCCCCAATGGCATTTTTTCAAATTGAAATCTATTGGAACATCTTTTTTAATCTGGATTAGCATCTTTGAGAAAAAAGCTTGGTCTTTATACCTCGACAGTGTTTCTCTTAACTTAGGTTTGAGTTTTTTGGCTTTATCTAATTTTTTTTCTAAATTTTGGTAGAGATTTTCTAAGTTTCCGAATTCTTTAATCAACTCTATTGCTGTTTTTTCGCCAATCCCAGTCACTCCGGGGATATTATCTGAGGGATCTCCTTTTAAGGCTTTAAAATCAAGGAGTTGGGAAGATTTTAAACCTTGGTATTTTTCTTTAACCAAGCTCTGGTCATAGAGAATGACATCTTTTACTCCTTTTCTTAAAAAATAAACTTTGGTCCGGGGGCTAACCAGCTGGAGAGTGTCAAGGTCGCCGCTTAAAATAATAGTTTCTATTTCTGGTAGAATTTGTTTTTTAGGAGCTGATTTGGCAACAGTTCCAATAATGTCATCTGCCTCATAACCTTCCTTTTCAAAAATTGGGACATTGAATCCTTTTAAAATTTCTTTGACTTTTGGAATTTGCTGATAAAGTTCTTCCGGAGCCGGTGGTCTTTTGGCTTTATATTCCTTAAATTTTTTGTGGCGGAAGGTTGGGGCCGGGAAATCAAAGCAAGCTGCAATGAAATCTGGTTGAAACTCTCGAATTGCCTTAAAAAAAACTAACAAAAAACCATAGACAGCGTTAACCAATTCTCCTTTTTTGGTAGTTAAGGGAGGTAAGGCATGATAAGCCCGGTGAATTAAAGAATTACAATCAATGATGATTAGACGTTTTTTTTCACTCATTTTTTAAACCTATCGTAATTTTTCTAGTTTTTTGGTCAATGAATTCAAATTTTATAATTATTGTTTCTCTCGGAAGTATTTTCTGAACCCGCTCTGCCCATTCAATAGTGACAATGTTTTTAGAATTAGAAATAATTTCTTTAAACCCTAAATCTAAGGTTTCTTTTGGTTTTGAAATTCGATAACAGTCAATATGATAAAAGTTCTTAAATCTTGAATCTTTAATCTTAAATTTTCTAAAAATAATGAAGGTGGGGCTAGTAATCCTCTGCTTTATTCCTAATCCTTTAGCAAACCCTTGCAAAAAAGTAGTTTTTCCTCCCCCTAAATCTCCTTCTAGGCCAAAGATTAAAGCCCCTTTTTTGAGTTTAGTTTTTAAAACTTCTTCGGCCAAAATCTCTCCTAGTTTTTTGGTTTGCCGCGGAGTAGTGGTTAAATATTTTACTCTCATTGACTTTTTTAAAAAAATAAGATAAGTTCAAATAATGCAGCGAAAAATTACTGGTGAGGTAAAAATTTCCCCGACTACTCTTAATATAACACAAAAGATAAAAAATGTTTCTGACTTTCAGAAAAGAATTGAAGAATCTTTAGAAAAAAGTGTTACTGAAATCTCAGGGGTTATTTTAGGAGGAGCAATAAATCTTAAGGCTTCTGACGTCCATATCGAACCAAGAGAAAAACAGGCCAAAATCCGAACCAGAATTGATGGAATTTTACAAGACGTTATCACTTTTGACCCTAAAACATACCAAACCCTTCTTTCTAGAATTAAGCTTCTTTCTGGGATTAAATTAAATATTACTGATCGGCCCCAAGATGGCCGATTTTCTGTTTCTATCAATAAAATAGCTATTGAAATCAGGGTTTCAACTCTACCGGCTGAATATGGGGAAACAATTGTCCTGAGGATTTTGAATCCAAAAACCTTAGTTGAGTTAGAAGCCCTAGGTTTAAGGAAAGATTTATTAGAAATATTTCGAGCCGAAATTAAAAAACCTAATGGAATGATTATTATTACTGGTCCCACTGGTTCTGGGAAGACTACCACTCTCTACGCCTTTTTAAGGAGAATCCAAAAACCAGAAATCAAAATTATTACCATTGAAGACCCAATTGAGTATCATTTGAAAGGGATTTCTCAGACCCAAGTCAACCCGGAAAAAGGATATAATTTTGCTTCTGGCCTTCAGTCCATCATGCGCCAAGATCCAGATGTAATTTTAGTAGGAGAAATTAGAGATTTAGAAACTGCCCAAATTGCCCTCCAGGCTGCTCTCACTGGCCACTTAGTTTTTACTACTTTACACACCAATGATGCTGCCGGCACGGTAGCCAGATTAACTAGCTTAGGGACAAAAGCATCTAATATTGGACCGGCGATAAATATGGCTATTGCCCAAAGATTGGTTAGAAAAATCTGTAACAAATGTGGGAAATCAGTAAAGATTTCTCCTCCAAGTTTAAAAAAATTCAAAAAAGCATTAAGAGGACTCCCCAAGGGCATTAAAGTTCCCAGACTCACCAAAGACCTAAAGGTCCTCCAAGTTAAAGGCTGTAAATATTGTAACTTTACGGGTTTCAGAGGAAGAGCTGGGATTTTTGAGACTTTTTTAGTGAACGAAGAAATGGAAAAATTTATTCTGAAAGCACCCTCTATTGCGGCTTTGAGAAAAGAGGCAATAAAAAAAGGCATGATTACCATGCAACAAGATGGATTAATAAAAGTTTTAAACGGAATTACGACCGTCGAAGAAGTAGAAAGGATAACTGGACCAATTAAAAAATAAGCCCCAGAGCTGGGGGCCAAACTTAGGTGTTTGGAACGCAAAGTTTAGAATTTTCCCGAGGAATGATCTCGCTATTAGCCAGACCACCCATCTTTGAAAAACTCCAGACCCCCAGCCCTAAGGCTATTTTAATCTTTTATTATACGAAACTATGAAAGATTTGTCAAGAGCAGCCGCCATTTTGCTTTTCTTTCTCCTCCCTTTTGTTATTCAGGCCGCCAACTCCCTCGAGGTGATTATTAATGAAATCGCCTGGATGGGGGGAGAAAGTTCTTATAACGATGAGTGGGGCGAACTCTATAACAACAGTGACTCACCAATTAATCTTGAGGGATGGATTTTAAAAGCTACTGACGGCACTCCAAAAATTAATTTGACAGGCACCATCGCTGGGAAATCGTTTTATTTATTAGAAAGAACCGATGATAATACAGTCCCCGATATTCCGGCTGATCAAATTTATACCGGGGCCTTGGGGAATATCGGAGAAAGGTTAGAACTTTACGACGGTTCTGGAAATTTAATTGATTTAGTAGACTGCTCTTCCGGCTGGTTCGCTGGCGATAATAAAACTAAACAGACCATGGAAAAAGTAGGTTCTGAAAATTGGCAAATGAGCCAAAATCCTGGCGGGACCCCAAAAGCTAAAAACAGCTCTGGCACTAAATTAAAAGAAGGGGCCGAGGTAAAACCCTTAGAAGAAGAGTTTACTAAGGCGGGAACCAAAAAAAAATTAGCAACGGTTAGCGCGCAATTGCCGGAAAGCTCAAAATCTTTGTCTATCTTATTAATCGCTTCACCTATCGCTATTTTCTCAGGAATAATAATTTTAATCCTTAAAAGGAAAATCAAAATGAGTTAAAATAAAATATATGAGTGGCCACAGTCATGCTAAAACTATTAAGAGAACAAAGGAAGCCAGTGACCAAAAACGGGGTCAAATTTTTTCGAAAATGGCTCGGGTGATTTCGATTGCGGTAAAAGAGGGAGGGCCAAACCCGGAAACCAATACGAAGCTAAAAGTGGCAATTGAGCAAGCCAAGGGTTTTAACTTACCAAAAGAAAATATTGAACGGGCCATCAAACAAGCGACCGGAGGAGCCGAAGGGGCCAATCTTGAAGAGGTTCTTTTCGAAGCTTATGGCCCAGGAGGAATTGCTATTATCGTTGAAGGAATTACTGATAATAAGAATCGAACCTTAGGAGAGATAAAGCAAATTTTTACTCAAAATGGCGGGAAATTGGTTGGGGAGGGTTCGGTGAGATGGATGTTTCAGAGAAAAGGTTGTATTGTTATTGATTTAAAGTTACAAATCGAAGATTTTAAAAATAAAGAAAAATTGGAATTAATGGCAATTGAAGCTGGGGCTTTGGATATTTATTGGCACGATGAAACTTTAGATGTTTATACGAACACTGAAGAGTTAGATAAAGTTAAGAAAAATCTTGAAGAAAAAGGAATTAAAATTGATTCTGTTTCTTTAGATTGGGTGCCAAAAGAAGAAATTGCCCTTAATGAAAAAATAAAAGAAGCTTGCCAGAAACTTTTTGAGGCTTTGGATGAAAATGAAGCAGTCCAAGAAATTTATTCTAATTTAAAAATATGATTATTTTAGGGATTGACCCAGGCATTGCTAATACTGGCTTCGGGATAATAAGAGAAGTCAAAAGTCAAAAGGTAAAAGCCAAAAATAATTTTAGGTGTTTGGGCTACGGCCTTATTCAAACTAGTCCTTCTTCAACGACTCCGGAACGTTTAAAGAAGTTGAATAATGAACTTAGTGGGTTAATTAAGAAATATCGACCCAAGGTCCTAGCGATAGAAAATGTCTATTTTTTTAAAAATTTGAAAACAGTTATGGCAGTCTCCCAGGCTGAGGGGGTAGTTTTCCTTGCTGCCGCTAGGAAAAAAATCCCGGTTTACGAATTAACTCCCCTAGAAGTCAAAATGACAATAACTGGTTATGGAAGGGCAGAAAAATCAGAAGTTCAAAAAAGAGTAAAAAAAATACTTAATTTAAATGAGGCGCCAAAATCAGACGATGCGGCTGATGCTTTAGCTATCGCCATCACGTGTTCTCTAAAGAGGGCTTGACAAGCCTTTTGAGAACCTTATAATAGTCATTAGAGTAAAACCCCTCAAAATAGGGGTTATGGTTTTTAAAAGTAGAACCGAAAGGTCGATGCAATTAAAAAAGTAAAATTTTAAAAAATATGATTTACGAAGACAAAATTTTAACTCCTTTTGTTGGTCAAGAAGAACCTGAAACTCCAGAAGAACCCAAAGAAGAAGGCGAAGAGAAAGAAGAGAAAGAAGAAACAACTGAGTAACCTAAAGCCCCCTTTAAAAGGGGGCTTTATTTAAATTACTTTAATAAATTTTCTTTTTCCTATCTGGACAACCTGTCCTTTTTTTATTTGGATAATTTCTTGCCAATTTTTTTGAATTTTCCCATTTATTTTTACTCCCCCTTGTAATATCAGTCTTTTAGCTTCCGCTTTTGAAGAGGCCAATTTTGTTTTTAGCAAAAGCTCTAAAATATCTAGGGAATTCTCTCCAATCCGAATTTGGGGAATTTTTGAAGGTAATTTTTTTTCTTTGAATATTTTGTTGAATTCTTCTTCAGCTTTTCTGGCTGCCTTTTCCGAATGATATATTTTAACAATTTCAAAAGCCAGTTGTCCTTTTAGAACTGCTGGGTTAACTCTTTTAAACTGAAGCGCTCTTTTATACTGCCGGATCAATTCAGATGGTAGATTAGTAAGAAGCTCAACATAAGAAATAATCAGATTGTCAGGAATAGACATAATTTTCCCAAACATTTGGTCAGCTGAATCGGCAAGCCAAACACAGTTCCCAGAGGTTTTACTCATTGGTTTACCGTCAATACCTAAAATCATTGGCAAGGTTATAATAAATTTTTCTTTTCCTCGCATTTTTTGTTGTAATTCTCTGCCAATAAGCATATTGAAAAGCTGATCGGTTCCCCCGATCTCTAAATCGATATCCAAAGCCACCGAATCATATCCTTGAAGTAAAGGATATAAAGTCTCGTGAGCCCAAACCGTGCCTCCCCTCTTTAATCTTTTCTGGAACATCTCTCTTTGAAAAAGTTTTACGGCTGAAATATGAGAGGCAATATTAATTATTTCTTTAAGGCTCAATTTGCGAAGCCAATCCCCATTATATTTAATTTTTACCTTTGAGAAATCTAAAATCTTCCCAGCCTGTTTTTTCCAAGTTGCTATATTTTTTTTAATCTCTTTTTCGGTAATTAATGGCCTGGCCTGTTCTCTAAGTGAAGGGTCGCCAGCCAGAACCGTTCCAGTGCCAACCACTAAAATCGCTTCGTGCCCTAAATCAGCAAATTCCTGAAGCTTCCGAAGAGCCTTACTATGCCCAAGGTGTAACGCGCCAGTAGGATCAATCCCGTTGTAAAGTCTTATTTTTCTTTTCCTCATAAGGTTCTTTAAGTCTTCTTTGCCGGGCAAAACTTGCTCTACTCCCCAGGTTAAGACTTCTTCAATTTTTTTAGGGTCAGTATTTATTTTCATGCATTTTTATCTTAAGATAAAAGGACGGAGTTGTAAAATATACCACGATGGCTGAAAGAAAATACTATCGAAAAACCTATCAAAAAACTAAGAAGGGTGGTTTTTATTTGCCCCGGAGTATCTTCAAAGGATTGTTATGGGGTTTTTTATTTTTTATTTTTTGTTTATTGTTTGTTTTTGTTTATTACGCTAAAGATCTCCCTCGGCCAGAAAAATTTACTGAAAGACAACTTGTCCAATCCACCAAAATTTATGACCGCTCCGGGGAAGTCATTTTATATGAAATTTATGGTGAAGAAAAAAGAACAGCGGTTTCTTTGGAAGCGGTACCTGAGCATGTCCGCCAGGCAGTGATTGCCGCTGAGGATGCTAATTTTTATCATCATTTTGGAATCGACTTAAAAGCGATAGCCAGGTCAATTTTAATTAATTTTAAAATTATGAAGCCGATTTATGGCGGCTCGACTATCCCCCAACAACTAATCAGATCGACCTTCTTTTCTCCCGAAAAAACCGCCGAAAGAAAAACCAGAGAAATTGTTTTGGCTCTAGAATTAGACCGCCGTTATTCTAAAAACCAAATTCTGGAATGGTATTTAAACCAAGTTCCTTTTGGCCAAAATGCTTACGGGATAGAAGCAGCCAGCCAAACCTACTTTAAGAAATCTGTTTCGGAAATTTCCTTAGGGGAAGCTGCCACCTTAGCCGCTTTGATTCAAGCCCCTTCTCGTTTGTCCCCTTACGGAGAAAATAAAGATAAACTCTTAACCAGAAAAGATTATGTTTTAGGCCAAATGGCAGTTAAAGGATTCTTCACTCCTGCAGAGATAGAAGAAGCGAAAAAAGAAGAAATAAATTTTGTTGAGAAACGGACCCAAATTAAAGCTCCCTATTTCACCCTCTGGGTGAAGAACATTTTGGAAGAAAAATATGGTGAAGATTTTTTAAGGGAGAAAGGCTTGAAAGTATATACCTCTTTGGATTGGGAAGTTCAGAAAATAGCTGAGGAAGCGGTAAGGAATGGAATTAAAAAAAATAAGGCTTCCAATGCCCACAATGCCGCCCTGGTTGCAATCGAACCAAAAACTGGAGAAATTATATCTATGACCGTCGGAACCGGGGATTATTATGCTCCACCTTATCCAGAGGACTGCATTGAAGGGAAAACTTGTCTATTCGACCCAAAATTTAACGTAGCTACCTTGGGATTAAGGCAACCAGGTTCAGCTTTCAAACCTTTTGTTTACGCTACCGCCTTTAAAAAGGGCTATGATGATAAAACTACCGTAATCGATGAAGAGACCAATTTTGGAGTTTGGGGGGGGAAAGAATATACCCCCCAGAATTATGATGAGAAATTCCGCGGGGAGGTAACTTTAAGAGAGGCCCTGGCCCAATCGATAAATGTCCCTTCAGTAAAAGTTCTTCTTAATTTCGCTGACCCACCAGAAAACTTTAAACTTGGTAAGGAACCCAACAGTATTAAAACCGCCGAAGACTTAGGAATAACTACTTTAAAGCCGCCTTATGGGCCCTCAATAGTTTTGGGGGGTTGGGAAGTAAAACTACTAGAAATGGTTTCAGCTTACGGAGTTTTTGCCACCGACGGCCTAAGAATCGAACCAATCCCCATTTTAAAGATTGAGGATTTAGCTGGGAACATTATCGAGGAAAATAAAAAAACTCCTAAAAGAGTTCTGGACAAGAACCCAGCTAGATTAATCAATGATATTTTATCAGACAATGAGGCCCGAGCCCCCTTGTTCGGCTGGCATTCAGCTTTGTATTTTGAAGGTTATCAGGTGGCAGCAAAAACTGGGACCACCCAAAATTACCGCGACGCCTGGACTGTTGGTTACACCCCGTCACTGGTAGCTGGAATCTGGGCTGGGAACAATGATAATTCTCCAACAGCTAAAAAATCGGGAGTAATGCTTTCTGCCCCGATTTTTCATAATTTTATGGAGAAAGTTTTGCCAAAGTACCCTAAAGAAAATTTTGAAAAACCCCAAATAGCTGAAGCTGTTAGCTTGCCTTAATCGGCATCACAACATAAATATAACTCTCATCTCCGGCTGGTTTCAAAACCCCTGGTCCTTCAAAGCCGGTTAATTCAAAGACTACTTCTGAGCTTTTTATATTCAAAAGGCCGTCTATCAAGAACTTGTGATTAAAAGAAATTTCAAGTTCTTTTCCCTTTATTTTGCCAGCCAAGTAACTATGGTACTCTCCTAAATCTGGGTTTTGGCTAAAAACTTCCACTTTTTCTTTTTTCGGATCTATTTTTAATTTAACCTCATTAACTTTCCCGCTGAAAAGAGCGGCTGATTTAATTTGGTTCAAAAATTCATTTCTTTGGAAAACAACCTGGGTTTCATATTTTTTGGGAATAATTTCTTGATAGTTTGGGTATTCTCCTTCGATTAACCGAGAGATAAGTTGAATCTGGGGGTGAGAAGTTTCAGCCATTGGCGACTCAAATAAAACCTGATTCGGAGAAAAACAAATCCGGAGCTCTCCCTCCTTTTCCCCGAAAATATTGATAATTTCTTTAGCTGCTTTCTGGGGAAGGATGAAAGTATACTCTTTAGACAATAGGGGGCTGGACATTTTCAAGTTCTGGTAAAAAGTTTTCTCTCCTAATCTGAAACTATCGGTGGCAGCCATTTTTATAAAATCTTTCTGGAAGACAAGGAAAACGCCGGAAATTTCAGGCTTAGCAGTGGAGGGAATGGCGATATCGGCAATTTGGTTTAAGCCTTGGCAAAAAGAATGGTTATCAACCAAAATGGATTCTCCTTCGCCAATTTGAGGAATGATTGGGAAATCTTCAGGGCTGAAGCCTTTTAATGTAGTTCGGTAATTTTCACACTCAATCATTAAAGTCGAATTTTTTAATTCTAAAGTAATTTGTTTATTCGGCAGAAAATTTACGAAAGTAGAAAAAATACGAGCCGGGATAGTAATCACACCTTCTTTTTCTATTTTTGCCAATGCCCACCATTTTATACCTATTTCTAAATCAGTAGTCGCTAGGTTTAAGAAATTTTTTTCTGCCTTTACTAAAATATTATTTAAAATAGGTAACGAAAGTGATTTTGTTGAAATTCTTTCGACAATCCCAACTCCTTCTTTTAATTTTTCTTGTAATATTATTAATTTCATAATTATTAGTTATTAGTAGGGTGGAAAACTTTTTTTTGACCTGTAGTTAGATAGAAAATAAAGTGGGAATTTTTGGGGAAATTATGGGTAAATTTGTCTAATTATATTTTATTAAGGGTTTTTCCTCTTTTTATATACTGAAAATCCGCTGTCTGATCAAACTAATTTCATCGTTAAGATTTTCATCCGTTTCTAGTTCTTTTAAAACTTTTCCATAAGAATGAATAGCAGTAGTGTGGTCTTTCCCCCCAAATTTCCTGCCGATAAAAGGATAGGAGCTTTTTAAATCTTCTCTCAATAAATACATAGCTACTTGCCTGGGTTTGACAATTTCTTTTTTTCTTGAAGAAGACAATAAATCTCTTTCTTTTAAATCATAAAATTCAGCTACCACTTGAATTATTTTTTTGGGGGTTGCCACTTTGGCCGGAGAAAGGATTAAGTTTTTAAGCAAGGATTTGGTGATTTCAAGATCAGGGGGTTTGTCATTTAATTTTTGATATGCAGAGAGACGATTTAAAGCCCCCTCTAACTCTCTGATGTTTCTTTGGATGTTAGAAGCGGCATAGTTTAAAACTTCCTCTGAAAAATCAATTTTTCTTTCTTGGGATTTAGTTTTCAAGATTGCTACCCTTGTTTCATAATCGGGGTAACCGATATCGGCTGTCATCCCGCCCTCAAATCTTGACCTTAATCTTTCAGCCAAGGCCGGGATTGCCTTAGGAGGACGATCTGAAGAAAGAATTATTTGTTTATTTTTTTCATAGAGGTAGTTAAAAGTATGGAAGAATTCTTCTTGGGTTTTTTCTTTCCCGGCTAAAAATTGGACATCATCTAATATCAAAACATCGATAGACCGGTATTTTGATTTAAAGTTCTCAATCTCGTGATTTCTGATAGAAGAAACTACTCCAGCCGTAAATTTTTCAGAAGGAATATATTTTACTTTCTTTTGGGAGAAGTTTTTAATCGCTTCGTTGCCCACTGCTTGAAGAAGATGAGTTTTACCTAGGCCTACTCCCCCATAAACAAAAAGGGGGTTATAAACAAAACCAGGATTTTTTGAAACTGCCCAAGCCGCAGCCTGGGGTAGCTCGTTAAAGGGGCCAACGACAAAATTTTCGAAAGTATATCTAGGATTGAGGTTGGTTTCTTTATCCACTTTAAATTCTTGGAATTCAAGTTGGCCGGCTTCAGACAGCGAGGCAACAGGAGTCTTTTTAGAAATTTTTAACTCGGTTTTCCCTACTGTATATTTAACCTCCTTAATTTCTTCATCTAAACTATGCAAAATTTTTAAAATAGTTTTGCCGTATTTATTTTCAAGCCACTCTTTGGCGAAAGAATTAGAGACAGAAACTACTATTTGGTTTCCTTCTTGAGAAACAATCTCAGTATTTTTAAACCAAGTAGCAAAATTAGCTTGAGAAATGCCTAATTGGACCTGGGCTAAGACTGCTTGCCAGATTTCTTCTTTAACCATTGGTATTGCTTATTTAATATCTTCTTTTGTCATTATACCATAGGTCAAGTAAACAGAAAATTAAACCCGATTAGATTTAATTTATCTGGCGGAGTTAATAACTTGGGCAAAACTTGTGAATCAAAGAAGATAACTTTCTTTCCCAACTGCGCTTCTATGGTTATAGAAGTTTGTTAATTGACTTTAGTTTTTTTGGGGGTAAAATAAAAATTAGTATGTCGATTACTTACCAACCCCAAAAAAGAAAGAGAAAGCGAAGCCACGGTTTTAGGGCTAGAAAAAAAACAAAAGGGGGAAGAAGAGTGTTAACCAGCAGGAGAAGGAAGGGCAGACGGGAATTAACAGTCTAGAACATATGTTGCCTAAAATTAATAGCCTTAAAAAAGGGAAAGACATTGAAAGGGTTTTTGAAAAAGGGAAAAGATTTAAAGAAGATTCTCTGATTTTAAAAATAACTAAAAATGCCCTACCTCAAACCAGGCTTGGGTTTATAGTTTCCAAGAAAGTTTCAAAAAAGGCTACTTTAAGAAATAAAATCAAAAGAAAGCTGAGAGAGATAGTTAGTAAAAAAGGGAAAAAATTTAAAAAAGGATGCCACCCATTCGCCACCCGTCCGGGGATGGACATATTGTTAATTGCTTTACCAGGGTTAGAAACAAAAGATTTTTGGGAAATAGATGAGACCCTCAACAAATTATTTGAAAAAGCAAAATGTTCAATAAGTTAGAGCTTCATTTCACATTTTCGATAAATTAAAAATTTACCTCAATGTTTAAAAAATTAACTTTCAAAATTATTCGGTTTTATCAAAATTTTCTCTCCCCGAACTTAGGAAAAAATTGTCGCTTCTATCCGAGCTGCTCAGAATATACTTATCAGGCTATTGAAAAATATGGATTATTAAAAGGAGGCTGGAAAGGATTTAAAAGAATATTAAAATGTTATCCCTGGCGCTCTGGAGGAATAGACCTTCCTTAAATTTCTAAAACATGGAATTACTCATTAACGCTTTCAATGTAATATTATATCAGCCATTATTTAATGCCTTAGTTTTACTCTATGAATATTTACCCGGTCATGATTTTGGAGTGGCCGTGATCGCTCTAACCGTTATCGTCAGACTCCTTTTCTATCCTCTAATGGTCCAAGCTATAAAATCCCAGAAGTCTTTAAGCGAGCTTCAGCCTAAAATCCAGGAAATCCAAAGTAAATACAAAAATGATAAAGAAAAGCAGGCTCGGGCAACGATGGAGCTGTATCAAAAAGAAAAAATTAATCCTTTTGGCGGATGCTTACCCCTTTTACTCCAGTTGCCAATTTTACTCGCTCTTTACAGAGTATTTTGGCAAGGGCTACAACCAGGGGCAATGGACATGCTTTATAGTTTTGTCCCCCACCCGGGAGCAATCGACTCTACTTTTTTAGGAATTATTAATCTTGGAGAGGCTAGTCTGGTCTTAGCAGTCTTGGCTGGGATTACCCAGTTTTTTCAGACCAAAATGATTACTCCCAAAACTCCAAAAGCTAAAAAAGGAGAAGGCCAGATGGCTCAGTTTTCCGGGATGATGCAAAAGCAGATGCTTTATTTTTTCCCAATCTTTACTGTTTTTATTCTTTGGAAATTGCCAGCTGCCATTGGTCTTTACTGGATAATTACGGCTTTATTTTCAATATTGCAGCAGTATCTAATTTTCAAACCTAAAGGCGAAGAGGATAAATCCTCTTCTTCACCTTCACTTCCATAAATGGAAGCTCGGTATATGAACCAGCAAATCCTTGAAATAATCAAAGAAATTACTAAGGAATTTTTTAAAAAAACAACTTTTGAAGTTGAAATCGAATTTTTACCCCCACAAGAACTTACTCTTCCTATTAATCTAAAAACTGATGAACCCCAAATTTTAATTGGGGAAGGGGGGCAGACCCTAGTTGAAATTCAGCATCTTTTGAAAATAATTCTAAAGAGAAAAATTCAAGAACCCTTTTTTATTGACCTTGATATTAATGGTTATAAAAAGAAAAAAATTGAGTATTTAAAGGAATTAGCTAAATCGGTAGCTGATGAAGTGGCTCTAATTAAAAAAGAAAAAAGCCTGGCTCCGATGCCAGCTTACGAAAGAAGAATTATTCATTTAGAATTGGCTGACCGTCAAGATGTTACTACTGAAAGTATCGGTCAAGAACCAGAAAGAAAAGTAATGATTAAACTACGACCCCAAAAGATTTTATAGTTATTTTCTAGCTCTAATAATAAAAGACTCTAAACAATCATTTCTGCCCCACCAACCGCATTGGCCCAGGCGA
>CAZWEN010000011.1:0-15536 GCA_964632775.1 uncultured Candidatus Saccharibacteria bacterium
AGATTAATGGTTTTATACCAATCCATTCCCCCACTGGTAATCAAACTCCCGGCAAGAGCTACCAGAAAAACAATTAATGGAATAATAATATAATTTAACTTCATATTTTTATTCTACCAAAAAACCGCTTTCTTGACGATTTAAGATTTTTATCTATTTTTCAAAGAAAAGAGAGATTGCAAATGCTGTGAACCCCGCCCCAAGGCCTACAAACATACCAGCTGGTATGTTGTTTATTGCAAAACCAATTCCAAAACCCAGAAATAATCCTGCGGGAATAAAGAGAGCCCCTTTACCCTTCTTGTCTTTTTTTTCTTTAATTTTTTCTTCTTCCATAAATTTTAAATTTTTAAAAGACAAGACCTTTATATTATTCTACCAAAAAACCGCCTTCTTGGCGATTTTTTTTCGGGGCTCCCCTGGCTGGACGATGTTAGAACCTGTTTAAAAAAAAGGTTATTTTTTTGACTTCTTAACAATATCAATAATGGCAAGAATCACACCTGTGCCTATTAAGCTATAACCTATTAATCGGTCATCTCCAAAAACAATTCCCGCAATGACAAATAAGAATGCAAGGGCAGCCAGTTTAGAAAGTGGCTTTTGTTCTTTTTTTCTTCCCAGAATTACAACTATCGCAATTATAGCCAGTACAATAATGGATATTAAAATATAAATCTGTGAAGCGTTCATAGCAATATTAAAACCTGTTTTCTTTATTTAATAATAAATCATCCAGCAAAAAATTCAAGACCTAAATGTCGCTTTACATAGATTGCCCGTCTGTTTGAATAAATAAAAATTGTTCAGCGATAGGCTTTTTGGCTCCGGGGGATGGAGGATATTAGAATCTATTTAAAAAAATTTTATTTCCCTATTTTTTCTAATTCCTTAAGGGCTTTACAAACCGGGCAATAGCGATGAAAGTTTTTCCTAATGTTCTCTTCTAACTCAGGGGAAAATTTAGATATTTCAATCCAAAGCTCAAACTTAGTTTTGCAGACAGTACATTCTAATGCAATTTTTCTATAATTTTTGTTGTTATTCATATTACTATTTCTTCTCCCAATAATCTTCGGCTTCTTTTTCCATTCTATCTAATCTTGTGTAGTAATCCGGGAATTCATTTAGATGAGCAAGGGCAATTTTCCCCGTCATTAAAGGATTGTCATCGGTAACATTAGTGTTGGGGTCACGAGTGCCATGTTCTAATTCTACATCCATTCCCATTCTGAATTGCTCAACATCAAATTTTGACCAATCAATTCCGAGGGTCTCGCCAATTTTTTTGGCTTCTTCGGTAGTAAAATGTTTTTTGTTTTCCATTTTATTTTTCTCCCTTAATCTTTCAGCGCTGGGCATTTATTCTAGAATTAAATAAATATTACGCAATATTAAATGCGACTGAAAGACTTTTTGTTTATTTTTTATTTTCCGGACTTTTAATTTATTGACTAAAAAATTGGTATTTCCAGCATTTGAACACCGGCTGGTAATTCAAACATACTGTCAGCGATATCACTAAAATCTATATTCTTTAACTCGGCTACTAAAGTGCCTTTGTCGGTAGCCGATTCTATTCTAATAAGTAACCCGTGCTCTATCCATACCCAGGACTTTGTCTCTTCTGTCTCGGTGGTATATTCGATGACCAGACAGGTCTTTCCATCCAGAATTTCAGTGCCAACAGTCACTGGATTATATTTCATAATAGACTCGGATTGTTCTGTCGGAGATTCTCCTGCTGTTTCCTGAGCCTGGCCTAAACTTATTTTCATAGCCGTGTTTTCTGCCGGAAAATATATATATGCCAACTGTTCACCCACGTCTACTGAATAGACCATACTCTTCCCTTCAAAAGTCCCTTCCATTCTCATTTTCTCTCCCTTCCGCCACATTGTTGTTGTAACTGCTGCCTCGCCAGGAGGAGTTACTACCATATCGTACTTTAAAGAGCTAATACCCACTGCCTTTCCCAAAATCGCAGTTAAAGATTCAACCTCCTCTTCCTCTTCTTCTTCTTCGCCCAGTGGAACCACGCCTTCTTCTGCTTCTTTCTCTCCGCAGCCAGCGCCAACCAAAACCAAAACAGCTAAAAGTAAAATTGGAACGAAAACCGCTATTTTGCGCATATTTTTATCTTTTAATTTTTAATTTTTTCGACCTTTGATTTTTTTAAAAAAATATCGACTTCCTATCGTTATTATACCAAAGATTATAATCAAAGATAACCACTGAGTCACGGATAAACTAAAATAGTGAGGGTCAGACAAGGGAGTGCCAGTAGAGCGGGTGAAATCTAAGAAAAATCGAGAAAAAGAATATAAAAACAGAAAAGAAAAAAATAACTGCCCCGGCTTTTTTAGCTTCGGTGTCAAAAACTTTAAAATTAAAAACAGTATCAAGGCTGAAATTATTAAATATTCAGCTACCGGATGGCGAATCAGACCATCTGGCCAAATTATTCCCCAGGGTAAGGAGGTTTCTGCCCCCTGATGGTCATTGATTAAGGAACAGCCAATTCTGCCAATGGCAATGGATATTGGAGCTATAAATGCTGTCAAATCTGCGATTCGCCAAAATAATTTGAAATCAGTTTTAGTTAACTTAAAATAAAGGATTGCTGCAATTAAAACTCCCAAAAAACCTCCAAGAAAACTTAATCCTCCTTGCCCCAACAACTTTCCCCCAATCATTCCTCCCAAAAGAATCCAAATGGCCAACTTGTGAATAAAATCTGGTTCAATCCCCAGTTTTTTTGTTTTTTTTAAAACAAAAAGGTAGCCAATTAAAAAAGCTAGAGCAACAAAAATTCCCCAAGTATAAATAGTAACTGGGCCAATGACAAATTTATCAAAACAAAAATAAGGAATCATTTTTTAAAAAAATTAACCACTAAAATTATAATTCCTCCAATAATCATTAGGTCAGCGATATTAAAAATAGAAATGGGAAGAATGAAAATCTTCATCCAATCAATCACGTAGCCGAAAAATATTCTATCAAAAAAATTGCTCAAGCCACCTAAAATAATTAAAGAAAATCCGGTCGTCAAAAGAAAATCTTTTTTCTGCCAACTCCTGAAAAACAAAAAAAGGAGCAGCAATAATACTGCCCCGATTAAAAAATAAAGCAAAGTCGAATTAAAGGAAATAAAATATAAATTCGGATTTTTAAATAATTCCAGTTCGATTAAATTCCCTAAATAGAAATTTGGATGATTTAAAACAAACCATTTACTAAGACGGTCTAAAATTATCAAACTTAAACTGGAAAATATTAAAAACCTTAGACTATGCGAAGCATTCAAGGTTCTCGCTGAAGGCGGGGTTCTTATTTTGTTTTCCTGTTTCATTAATTTATATAAGAAATGAGCTCGAAATATTATTTTATCCTACCAAAAAATCGCCTAACTGACGATTTTTTGCGAGCTCCCCTGGCTGGACGATGTTAGAACCTGTTTGAGTTCAAAATAAAAAGTCCCAAACTTAGATTACTCTAAGGGGGACTTTTCTGCCTCCACCTAGCAACTTCTTCTTTATCTAAAAAATGTTTACACTTTGAAGCTAATTCTTCCCAGAGTTTTTCTAATTCATCTAAACTTCCAGATCGAGAAAACCTCTTAATCATTTCACCTTGTACGGTTCGGCAAACAATGTAACAGTAACATTGATTACAGCTTCTCATTTTTCTCCTTTCTTATTAAGAACTAGTTTATATTTATACTCCTTTTTTCAAAAAAATCAAGTCCTCGCCACTACCTCAGTGGCAAAAAATTAAAGGAATAGTAAAAAACCGTTAGTTTCCCTAACGGTTTTTTCTTGTTAATTAAATGTCGCACAGAATGCCCAGTGAGGGGCTTTTGTTTTGGAATTAAACGAACATCACGCAATGTTAAATGCGATTGACAGACTTTTTGTTTATTTTTTATTTCCCAGACTTTTAACTTATTGACTAAAAAGTTGGTATTTCCAGCATTTGAACACCAGCTGGTAATTCAAACATGCTGTCAGGAATAACACTAAAATCTATATTCTTTAACTCGGCTACTAAAATGCCTTCGTCGGTAGTCGATTCTATTCTAATAAGTAATCCGTGCTCTATCCATACCCAGGACTTTGTCTCTTCTGTCTCGGTGGTGTATTCGATGACCAGACAGGTCTTTCCATCCAGAACTTCAGTGCCAACAGTCACTGGATTATATTTCGTAATAGATTCAGATTGTTCTGTCGGAGATTCTCCTGCTGTTTCCTGAGCCTGGCCTAAACTTATTTTCATAGCCGTGTTTTCTGCCGGAAAATATATATATGCCAACTGTTCACCCACGTCTACTGAATAGACCATACTCTTCCCTTCAAAAGTCCCTTCCATTCTCATTTTCTCTCCCTTCCGCCACATTGTTGTTGTAACTGCTGCCTCGCCAGGAGGAGTTACTACCATATCGTACTTTAAAGAGCTAATACCCACTGCCTTTCCCAAAATCGCAGTTAAAGATTCAACCTCCTCTTCCTCTTCTTCTTCTTCGCCCAGTGGAACCACGCCTTCTTCTGCTTCTTTCTCTCCGCAGCCAGCGCCAACCAAAACCAAAACAGCTAAAAGTAAAATTGGAACGAAAACCGCTATTTTGCGCATATTTTTATCTTTTAATTTTTAATTTTTTCGACCTTTGATTTTTTTAAAAAAATATCGACTTCCTATCGTTATTATACCAAAGATTATAATCAAAGATAACCACTGAGTCACGGATAAACTAAAATAGTGAGGGTCAGACAAGGGAGTGCCAGTAGAGCGGGTGAAATCTAAGAAAAATCGAGAAAAAGAATATAAAAACAGAAAAGAAAAAAATAACTGCCCCGGCTTTTTTAGCTTCGGTGTCAAAAACTTTAAAATTAAAAACAGTATCAAGGCTGAAATTATTAAATATTCAGCTACCGGATGGCGAATCAGACCATCTGGCCAAATTATTCCCCAGGGTAAGGAGGTTTCTGCCCCCTGATGGTCATTGATTAAGGAACAGCCAATTCTGCCAATGGCAATGGATATTGGAGCTATAAATGCTGTCAAATCTGCGATTCGCCAAAATAATTTGAAATCAGTTTTAGTTAACTTAAAATAAAGGATTGCTGCAATTAAAACTCCCAAAAAACCTCCAAGAAAACTTAATCCTCCTTGCCCCAACAACTTTCCCCCAATCATTCCTCCCAAAAGAATCCAAATGGCCAACTTGTGAATAAAATCTGGTTCAATCCCCAGTTTTTTTGTTTTTTTTAAAACAAAAAGGTAGCCAATTAAAAAAGCTAGAGCAACAAAAATTCCCCAAGTATAAATAGTAACTGGGCCAATGACAAATTTATCAAAACAAAAATAAGGAATCATTTTTTAAAAAAATTAACCACTAAAATTATAATTCCTCCAATAATCATTAGGTCAGCGATATTAAAAATAGAAATGGGAAGAATGAAAATCTTCATCCAATCAATCACGTAGCCGAAAAATATTCTATCAAAAAAATTGCTCAAGCCACCTAAAATAATTAAAGAAAATCCGGTCGTCAAAAGAAAATCTTTTTTCTGCCAACTCCTGAAAAACAAAAAAAGGAGCAGCAATAATACTGCCCCGATTAAAAAATAAAGCAAAGTCGAATTAAAGGAAATAAAATATAAATTCGGATTTTTAAATAATTCCAGTTCGATTAAATTCCCTAAATAGAAATTTGGATGATTTAAAACAAACCATTTACTAAGACGGTCTAAAATTATCAAACTTAAACTGGAAAATATTAAAAACCTTAGACTATGCGAAGCATTCAAGGTTCTCGCTGAAGGCGGGGTTCTTATTTTGTTTTCCTGTTTCATTAATTTATATAAGAAATGAGCTCGAAATATTATTTTATCCTACCAAAAAATCGCCTAACTGACGATTTTTTGCGAGCTCCCCTGGCTGGACGATGTTAGAACCTGTTTGAGTTCAAAATAAAAAGTCCCAAACTTAGATTACTCTAAGGGGGACTTTTCTGCCTCCACCTAGCAACTTCTTCTTTATCTAAAAAATGTTTACACTTTGAAGCTAATTCTTCCCAGAGTTTTTCTAATTCATCTAAACTTCCAGATCGAGAAAACCTCTTAATCATTTCACCTTGTACGGTTCGGCAAACAATGTAACAGTAACATTGATTACAGCTTCTCATTTTTCTCCTTTCTTATTAAGAACTAGTTTATATTTATACTCCTTTTTTCAAAAAAATCAAGTCCTCGCCACTACCTCAGTGGCAAAAAATTAAAGGAATAGTAAAAAACCGTTAGTTTCCCTAACGGTTTTTCTTGTTAATTAAATGTCGCACAGAATGCCCGGTGATGGGCTTTTGCGGTTTTGATTATTTTTTTTCTGAGATAACCTTTATTACTTTAGATAATCTGGTAAAAAGAAAAATAATGGCTACTTCCACGGTGATAAGAGAAACTTCTCTCAGGAGCGCCACGGATATACCTTCTGGAGAGTAGCTAAAATAGTCCTTGGTTAGAAAATTGATAATATATAAAATAACAGTTAAGCCAATCCAAGAATAAAGGAAGTACTCCCCCTGTCTCTCTATCTTTTTTTCTCCCAGCCACCTTAACATTTCTTTATGAATAGAATAAACAAATAAAACTGCAACATAAAAGAAACCTATTTTAGAAGGGGGAAAATCTCCCCGACTAAAAAACTCCATTGTCACCATGAGCATCGCTATTAGGGTAATGGTGGCGCAAATCAAAAATAGGTGTTTATTTATGGTAAATTCTATTTCTCTTACCTTTTTTAATTTTTCTTCAGGGATTCGTGGCATATTTTAATTTTACCACATTTTAATAAAAAGTCAAGCCCAAAATGGCTTGAATTGTAGTGTAATAAATAAGCGGTTAAACCGTCGTAATAATAAGAACCTCTCGCTTCGCTCAAGAACCTTGAATGCTTTGCATAGTCTAAGGGAGGAAAACTAAAAGACGAATTCTTTTGTGCCTCGAGTTAATCGAGGCTTTTCTTTTATTTTCCAAATCTTCGCTGGCGCTGGGCATAATCTGCCAGAGCTTGATCTAAATCTGTTTCCGTAAAGGCTGGCCAGTATTTCTTACAGAAATAAAGTTCAGAATAGGCCGCTTGCCATATTAAAAAATTAGAAATACGTTGTTCCTCACCAGTTCTGATAATTAAATCAAGGTCAGAGGTCCAGAGATTCTGGGAAATTACATCTTCGGTAATCTTTTCAGGGAGGATTTTCTTTTCAATTATCTTTTTTATTGCTTCGGCAATTTCAGCCCTTCCCCCGTAACTCAAAGCAAAATTTAAAACCATTCCCTTATTATTTTTGGTTAACTCCTCGGCCTTCCAGATTGTTTCTTGGAGAAATTTTGGCAATCTTTCTTTTTGACCAATTATCCTTACTTTAATTCCTTCTTTGTGAAGTTCTTTTAGATTATCAGCTATAGCTGATTCAGCCAATTTCATCAAGAAATTTACTTCTCTCTTTGCTCTCTTCCAATTTTCGGTAGAAAAAACAAACAAAGTTAAAATCTTTACTCCTCGCTCTTTAGACCATTTTATTAACTCTTTTACCTTTGCCAAACCTTTTCTATGTCCTTCAAAAGCTGGCAATCCTTTTTCTCTGGCCCATCGGCGATTACCATCAATAATGATGCCCAAATGATAAGGAATGTTTTTTATCATATTAAAAAATCACTTTCAATTTTAACATTTTTCGGCAAAATCCAGGGAAAATTAAATCCCAAAAAATAAACTATTTTAGTGGCAATTTTTGAAAAAATAATTTTTGGCAAAAAAGTTTTTTTCATCTCTTTTTGATATTTTAAAAAATTTGGGAAATTTTTCAAGAGCGTTTCAGCTGCTATTAATCCCCAGATTACCCCTCCCCCACTCCAGGGTTTGGTTAAACCAGCTGCATCACCACAGAGAGTTATCAAAGAATGTTTAGGAATTAAAAACCCTTGAGGGACTATTCCTGGCTCTAATTTATTTAGTCGAAGACTGTTTTTCCTTAAAAAATTTTCAAAAAGTGCTTTGGCTTCTTTGGGACTAGAAATTATTCCGTATTCTATTTCTTTGCCCCTAGGAATTTTCCAGATGAAGCCCTGTTTTTGAGGCCAGGTTTCAACAAAATTTGAAGAGTCGCTTTTTGAAATAAATCCCTGGATGGCTAACAGATATTTTGGTTCTGATAATCCTAAACTTTTTCTAACCACAGAATTTGGCCCGTCACAGCCAATAATTCTGTCAAATTTTTTTTGAAATGTAGCGAGGTCTTGCTTCGTTACGTTATGATTTAAAATAATTTTTACACCGGAATTCTCAGCCAATTCGGCTACCAGATTATCAAGTTCAAAATGGCTCATTACTAAAAGTTTTTTGGAAAATCTAACCTTTATTGTTTTTTTAGGGAGTCGAAGAACATTTGTTCTTCTCCACCCTTCGCTACACTCGGGTAAATGAATTAAAGCTGACTCTATTTGATTTTGAATTAATTTTTGACTTTGGGGAATAAATTCTAAAATTCTTTCGGAAAAAAGTCCAGAACAGGCTTTTTTTCCGATTTTTTCTTTTTTTTCAAATACAGTTACTTGATGCCCTTTTTCAGCTAATTTCCAAGCTAAATAAAGTCCAGTTATCCCCGCTCCAACAATGGCCACTTTTTGAGATTTCATTGATTATTTCTTCAAATCTTATTGGTTCTTTCTCCTGCTGTTTAGCTATAATGTAACCCGCAGCAAAAGAAAGTAAAGAAATTAGGATAACGCCAATAACTAATATTATATCTGCCAGATTTTCTTTGACAAATTGTTTAATTTTTGCTAACATTTTTATATATGGCTAAGACTAAAGCAGGTGGAGCTACAAAATTAGGAAGGGATTCTCTACCAAAATATCTTGGGGTTAAGCTTTTTGAAGGACAAAAAGCTAAATCTGGCAGTATTATTATTCGCCAAAGGGGCACCAAATTCCTTCCCGGAAAAAATGTCAAACTGGGTAAGGATGACACCTTATATGCCTTGAAAGAAGGTATGGTTCGGTATAGGACAAAGAGAATCAAACGTTTTGATAAATCTCAAAGAAAAGCAAAAATTGTTAGCGTTGAACCGAGCACATAAAGCATTATGTGCTTCGGTGAATAGCTGCTTTAATGAATTCTCTAAACAACGGATGCGGCCGTAAAGGCCGTGATTTAAATTCCGGATGAAATTGGGTTCCGAGGAAAAAAGGATGGTTTTTCAATTCGATAATCTCAACCAGGTCTTTTTCGGGGTTTATTCCGGCCATAACCATTCCCTTGGCCTCCAGGACCTCTCTAAACTCATTATTTAGCTCGTAGCGGTGGCGATGGCGCTCAGAAATGTCAGAGGTCCGGTAGGTTTTAAAACTAAGGGTTTTTGGCTTTATTCTGCATTTATACGCCCCTAATCTCATTGTCCCGCCATATTTTTTCTCTTTTAAAAGAGCTTTTTGTTCTGGCATAACGTCAATAACCGGGTACTTACAATTAGGAGAAAACTCAACCGAACCTGCTCCCTTTAAACCGCAAACATTTCTAGCCCATTCTACTACGGCCAGTTGCATTCCTAAACAAAGTCCCAAATAAGGGATTTTTTGTTTTCGGCAGAATTCAATGGCCTTTATCTTCCCTTCCACTCCCCTCTTACCAAAACCACCAGGAATAATTATTCCATCATAATCTTTTAACTCTTCAACTAGCCGGGATTTTTTTTCATAACCTTCGGCTCCTATCCAATGAATTTCCGGTTTTCTTTTATGGAACCAGGCAGCATGTTTGATGGCCTCGATTATTGAAATATAAGAATCCATTAAAGTAAATTTTCCACTTTCAAAATATTTTCCAACTATGCCAATTTTGATGGGTTTTTTAGCATTTTCAACAGTATTTACCAATTTTTTCCAATCCTTTAAGTTATTTTTTCGAGGCCGCAAATCAAATTTTTTTAAAATTCGATTGCCTAAATTTTCTTTTTCAAAATTAACTGGAATTTCATAAATTGATTCGATGTCGGGAGCAGAAATAACATCTTTGATATCTACATTACAAAAAATGGAGATTTTTCTTTTTCGGGGAGGGTCTAAGGGAACCCGAGCTCGGCCCAGAATAATATCGGGCTGAATTCCTGCTTCGTTTAGAGTTTTAACCGCGTTTTGGGTTGGTTTAGTTTTCATTTCGCCAATCATTTCTGGAATTGGTAAATAACTAACTAAAATAAAAAGAATGTCTTTGGGATTTGCCAACCGCATCATTCTGGCTGCTTCCAAAAATAGCATATTTTGATATTCACCCACTGTCCCCCCAATCTCAATTAAAACAAAATCAGCCTTGTTTTTTTGGGCTGCTTTTTTTATTCGCGATATAACTTCATTAGGAATATCGGGAACTACCTCTACGCATCTCCCTTCGTATTCTAAATTTCTTTCTCTGCTTATCACTGCCTGATAAACTCGGCCAGTGGTAATATAATTATCAGTAGTTAAATTTTCATCTAAAAATCTTTCATAATTTCCAACATCCTGGTCGCATTCTATTCCGTCATCAGTTACAAAAATTTCCCCATGTTCAATGGGGTTCATGGTTCCAGCATCGACATTGATATAGGGGTCAATTTTAACTGCCGTAACCTGGAAGCCTTTTGACTTTAGAATCCTTCCAATTGAAGCCACGGCTACCCCTTTGCCAATGCCAGACATTACGCCACCAGCAACAAAAATATATTTTGATGTCATTCTGGTTTCTCTTCTTCTTTGGTAACGATTACTTTTATTTCAGCTTCTAAATTATGCTCAAACTTAATTTTTACTGGAAATTCTCCCAGTTCTTTAATTGGTTCTTTTAACTCAAGTTGAATTTTTTTAATTTCAAAGCCGAGTTCTTTTAATTTCTCAAAAATTTTTTGAGAAGTAATTGATTCAAAAAGTTGGCCTTCTTCGCCGATTTTAACTGGGATAATCACCTCCTGACCATCAATTGCACTAGCCAACCCTTGGGTTTTCTTTAATTCTTCCTCCGCCTTTTGGATTTCTGCTTCTTTTTGAGTTTCTAACCATAAAAGAGCTTCTTTTTCAGCTTTTTTTGCTAAACCTTTAGGAATCAAAAAATTCCTGGCATAGCCATCTTTAACTTCCTTAATCTCGTATTTCTTTCCCAGATTCTCAACGTCTTGTAATAGTATAACCCGCATATTATTAAATTATATTATAAATTTTTAATTATTTCAATTGCCTTATCCAGCTGAGGATCTCTCTCTTCTTCATAATCTTCTTCAGTCATTTCTATTTTTATATCTGGCTCCAACCCCTTGTCAGCGATGAGCTCGCCGTTTGGGGTTAGCCATTTGGCTACGGTTATTTTTAAAGAAGACCCTTCTCTTAATCTTTCTAATTCCTGGACTGAACCTTTACCAAAAGATTTCTCTCCAATTAATTTTATACCCTGATTGTCTCTCAAAGCGCCAGCTAAAATTTCTGAACCTGAAGCTGAACCCTGATTTATTAAAATCACTACTGGATATTCTGCAAAACTAGCATTACCTTCGGCTTTGTAAATCTTCTGCTCCTTAATTTGACCAAAATCCTCAATGACCACAATTTGTCCTCTTTCCAAAAACCAACCAGCAATATCCTGAGCTACCTCCAAATAACCACCAGGATTATTTCTTAAATCCAAAATTATTTTTTGGCAGGGGCTGGTTAAAATTTCAATAGCCGCTTCCCTAAAATCAAAACTGGCTTTTTCTGAAAAATGATAAAGTTTTAAATAGGCAATATTTTCATCGATTATCTCCCATTTTAAAGAGGGAATCTCAATTACTCCTCTGACAATTTTAATTTCTTTAGTGGTTCCCCATTCTTCCCGCCAAATGCTTAAAATTACTTCCGTCCCCTTTTCACCCCGGATTAAATTAACTGCTTCATCAAGAGTAATATCAAGGGTTAAAGTATCATCCACTTTGATGATTTTGTCTCCGGCTCGCAATCCGGCTTTTTGAGCCGGAGTCCCTTCCAGAGGAGCAATTACCTGAAGTTGGCCTTTTTTTTGACCAATTTCCATGCCCACCCCCTCAAAAGTTCCCTTAACATCTTCAATAAATCTTTTAGTGTCTTCTGGGTTTAAAAAGGTAGTATAAGGATCTTCCAAAGACTTGACCATTCCCGAAATTGCTCCGTAAATCATTTCTTGAATATCAAACTTTTCTTTATCAGCAAATTTTTCTTGGAGCTTATCCCAGGTTTCCCAAAAGAGGGAAAAATCAATTTCTTCGGGAGGACAAATTTTACATTGGGATTTTCCAAAATAAAAACCTCCACCAAAACTGGCCAGAATAACAATAACTAAAAAAATTGAGATTAAAGTTTTTTTAACTAAAAAAGGCATATCTAATCCCTTTTATAACAAAATTTAGATAAAAAGTCTATGTGTTTTTTTCTTTTGGCAATTTTACTCTAACTCTTTCTCTATATCTTTTATTTCTTTGCTCACAGATTCTTCGGTAACTTTTAGAGTCTCTTTCAATTCATCACAAACTTTTCTTTCTTTCTCAGTAAATCCCGGCTGTGAATCCAACATTTCAATTCGTTTTTCAATTTCTTTTCTTAGCCCTTCAAAAGATGTCCGGACGCTTTCTTTCGCCTCTTGGGTTTCTTTCTTTAATATTTTTTTTGATTGCCAAATTCGGAAAACTAAAAATCCAAATATTAAAATTCCTAAAATCGAAATCAGAGCAAAAATTAAAGCTAAGGTCTTGAAGGTAATCAAAATTGGCCCGAAAGCTAACCCACTTAGGGAGATTTCCACTGTTTTTGGTTCAGTCACTTCACTCACCGCCCCTCTTTTGTCTTTAGCTTGGGCTGATAAAAAATAAGCGCCAGATTTAATTAGGTCTTTTGTAGAAAATGACCATTCTCCCTGATTGTTACTTAAAGTTAGCCAATTTTTAATTACTTTTTTATTTTTTTTCAAGAAAATTGTAATCTCATTTTCTGGAAGAGCTGTCCCCTCTGCATAAAATGTTTCCTCTCCAGAAACGTATGTCCTGGGCCAGATGGTAATCTGGGGACTCTCAATAGGCTCTACGTCTATTATTGTTTTGGCTTCAACTCCGTTTCCAGCTTCATCCATGGCTCGGACTATAACTGAACGGTGGCCAGGAGTTTGGAAAAACAAGGGAAAAGGATTAATTTGAGCAAGCATTAAATTTAAAAAGTTTTCTTCTCCAATTTTAAGTTTGTAATAACTAATTCCCGAGATATCATCATTCGTTTCAAAATATAAGTTTGGTCGAGGATTGGTAGAATCCCCGGCATTATCAATTATTACTTCAAAGGGATAAGGAGGACGAACATCAACTTGAATCTTATAGTGAGCAGGTTCACTCCAGCCTATTTCATTTTCTAACCTGAGGTGGAAGTACCAAATCCCATCATTAATGTTTTTGTAAATCTTAGATTGAATTTTGCCCTCAGAATCGGTATCAGGTATAGTATTAGGGTCACGGTCTAAAATAAAACTCGCTCCGGTTACGTCCGGCCCCATCTCCCACTGAAAACGAGGGCTGTTATTGTTATACCACCCTTTTTCTTGAGGATGAGTCAGGCAAAGAATCTGAGGAGGTAAAGGAGCTTGACCAAGCCGAGCTTCGGCTTTTGCCTCAGGGAGAACTCTCGCCTTTTGAATAAAATATTTTGCTTCTTTAAGAAAAACTAAAATATTTGTTCCTTTTCCATCGTCAGCTAAAACTCGTCCCTCGCCCAGAGTAAGATCGACCATCCCTTCTTCTTTAGCTTTGAAGTTTATAGTAATTATATTGCCCACTCCAATAAAACCAGGGTGAGGCATCCCTCCAGAAAATGATATTTCACCAGAGGAATTGGAAAAAACCGGCTCCTCTGGCCAAAGAGTAAAAATAGAACTCTCTTTTGAAATATTTAATACTTCTAATTTATCTAAAGGAAAATAAATAGTAGCTTGAGCAGCATTAATAGGAATGCCGGCGGTATCTACTTTAACTTCTGCTGAAAAAGCATCTCCGACAATGAAACTTCCACTTCCTGAAGAAAGAAAAAGCGAACCTCCCTGAGCTTGAACAGGGACAGCAATAAAGAAAAATAGGATGGTAATTGGAATTATTGCCTTTTTCATATTCCGTTCAATTTTCTTTTAAGTTCTCGGCCGTTTTTCTCTGTTTTATCTTTTATTTCTTTTAGAGCTGCTCTTTTTCGGCCAAGGCTTTTCTGACGTTTATGCCAAAAGAAAACAATCACTAAAATAGCAACGATTAGAGTTAAGAAGATTAAAATTACCTTCCACCAGGGAAGAAAAAATGTCCAAATATTAATTCCCCTTTTGGTAATATAGAATATTTTTTCAACTGGAATAACTTCAATTTTCTCACTTGAATCTTGCCAATTCATCGCTCGATCAAAAGCTCTAACCATTACCCCATATTCTCCAGTATCTAAAGAAGGCAACTTATAAGGAGAAGATACTTCAACAAAAAATCCAGTTTCCTTTTTCTGAGGAGCTTCGGTCAAATCAATAAGCTTTAGCTCATAATGGTCTAGACCAGAAAGACTATCAGTAGTGATAAAAGAAACTATTGGTTCTTTAGCAGTCATCACCGGAGACCTTAAAGTTGGTTCGAAAGAAAGAGCAAAAACAGCCGGGGGAGTAGTGTCAATTAGCAAAATATAATGAGTTACTCCTCCCCAGACATCTCCCTTTTTAGCTTTAATGTGAAAATACCGGATTCCATCTTCCAGGTCAGTGTAAGAAACTGAAGTATAATCTCCTTCAGAAATATTATCGGGCACTCCGTAAAAGCTATCATCAATGCTATAATTAAAATCTATTACCCCCTCTTCCTTTTCCCAGGAAAGAGTAGGAGAATTGTTGTTATACCATTTATTTTGATCAGGATGAGTGGGAGAAAAAACTTTGGGCCCTTCAGGAGGAGGGATAATAATTTTGTAAACTCCCCTTCCTATTGAGCTCAAAATATTAGTTCCCTTTCCATCATCTAAAAGAACTTGAGAAGAATCTAAAATGGAAACTACCGCTTCCCCAGGGTTAATGGCTCGAAAAGTAATGGTCGAAACTAAACCAGAGGAAGTATTAATTCCTGGGGAAGGTGCTCCTCCCTGAAAAAAGGCCTTCCCCTCAATATTGGAAAAAGTGGGCTGAGAAATCCAGACAGCAATGAAAGACCTTCCGGCAGTTGGACTGGCTATTTGAAGTTTTCTTTGATTAAATTTTAAATCTACTTTTACGGCATTAACATTGTTTCCTCCGGTATTGACAAATATTGAAACATCAAAAGTGCTACCTACAAAAAAGGTGCCTGACTGGGGAGAGAGATAAAGAGAAGCCCCCTGAGCTTCAACAAAATCCTTTCCAGCAAAAAAAAGAAAAAATAGGATAAATGATATTAAGAATGTCTTTCTCATTTATATCTTCGTGGCTTAATATATCTTTTGTAGAACCACCAGCCAAC
>CAZWEN010000012.1:0-14905 GCA_964632775.1 uncultured Candidatus Saccharibacteria bacterium
TTTATTTTTCTTTCCTTTATCAAGTTTAAAAGGTGCTTAAAGAAGATTTTTTATTATATATATGGCAAAATGAATAAAAAATCAAGCGAGAGCGATTTTAAAAGCCGGCGAAAGCTTTGATTTTGGAGATGGGGATGGCAATCACTTTGCCCTCTTTATCAATAGTATTTAACCCCAAGATATTGCCTTCAATATCAAACAAAGGACTTCCTTTAAGGATATTTTCTTCAAAAATATTAGTTTTAATGAAATCTTTACCAAAAGTTTTGACAATTCCTTCGTTAACAATTTTTGAAGATTCTTCTTTTTCAAAAATCACCCCGACCAGAAAAACTCTTTCTCCTAATTTCATTTTTTCTAAGTCAGCGAATCTAACCGTTGGTAAATTGGCTTCCTCAATTTTTACTAAGGCTAAATTTTCTTTCAAGTCTCTTTTTAAAATCTGGAAATGAACTTTTTTCCCATCGATAAAAAAACTGAAATTAGAACCCTGAGGGACTAAGTCAGCCAAGGTAACCATTAAACCATCGGAAGTAATAATTAAACCTGAACCTTCTAAAATTTTTTCTGTTTTGGTTTCGGTTCTCACTCCCACTACTACTTTCTCTACTTTTTCAATGGCATTGATTATCGCGACATTTTCTTGAATAGTAACTTCTTTTCTTTCAGTAACATAAACCGGGCTTTGTTCCAATCTGTATTGATGAAAAAGTGGCCTTTCAATGAAATATGGCCACAAAATTTGGTCAGCAAAGATTCCGCCAACTATCCCTATAATAAAAATGCTAATAATTTTGGAAATGTTTTTAAGCACAATGTTTAAAGCAAAAGTTTAAACAGTAAAATGAATCAAAAATTCATCGAAACTTGAAATGAATCAAAGATTCATTAAACAGCAACCTTTTCCTTGCGAGGTTTGGCTTTAATTAAATCTTTTAGAGTTCTAAAAATAATCCTCTCGTTTTCAAGGTCAACCATTACTTTTTCTCCTTCTAAAACTTTTCCCCCCACAATCTTTAAAGAAAGAGGGTCTAAAACTAATTTCTGAATTATTCTTTTAAGAGGTCTAGCTCCTAAATTGGGATCAAAGCCCCGCTCAGCTAAAAGTTCTTTGGCTTTTTCTGTAACCTTAATCTCAATTTTTTTATTTTTCAAACGTTCAGCCATTTTTTGAAGCTCTAAATCAACTATTTTTTTGATTTCCGGTTTCCCCAGATAATTAAAAATAATAATTTCATCAATTCTATTTAAAAACTCTGGCCGAAATTCTTCTTTTAGAGCTTCCATTACTTTTTCTTTCAGAGATTTTCTTTCCGATTTTTCAGATTCTCCCAAAAAACCAAGGGAACCCATCCTAGCAATATGTTCAGAGCCAATGTTGGAAGTCATAATTAAAATTGAATTTTTAAAAGAGGCAACTCTACCCTTGGCATCAGTTAATCGGCCATCTTCCATAATCTGAAGTAAAATATTGAAAACATCGGGATGAGCTTTCTCAATTTCATCTAATAAAATCACTGAATAAGGCCTTCTTCTGATTTTATCAGTTAATTGACCTCCTTCTTCATAACCAACATAACCAGGAGGAGAGCCAATCATTTTAGAAACAGTATGCTTTTCCATATATTCTGACATATCCAATCTGACTAAAGCATTTTCATCATTAAACAAAAATTCAGCTAAAGCTCGAGCGGTTTCGGTCTTCCCCACCCCGGTTGGACCCAAAAACATAAAAGAACCCGAAGGCCTGGTTTCCTCAGAAATCCCTGCTCTAGAACGTCGAATGGCATTGGAAATAGCTGAAATTGCTTCTCGCTGACCAATCACTCTCCGAGAAATAATTTCTTCCATTTTTTCCAATTTTCTAGCCTCTTCTTCCAAAAGCCTGGTGACCGGAATGCCAGTCCATCTAGAAACTACATTAGCTAAATCTTCTTCGGAAACTTCTTCTTTTAAAATTGGCCGACTTTTTTGGAACCTGGCTAATTTTCTTTCTTCTCGTTTTAATTCTTTAAAAAGATTGGGAATTTTCCCATATTTTATTTCAGCCACTTTTTGTAAATTAGCTGCTGCCTGTTCCTTTTCTACCTCAAAGCGAGTAGTTTCTATTTCTTTTTTAAAATTCTTAATTTTGGCAATAGTCTCTCTTTCTGATTGCCATTTGGCTTCTAACCCTTTAGCTTTTTCTTTTAAATCAGCCAATTGCCGAGAGATTACTCTTTGTTTTTTCTGGTTTTTTTTGAGGGCCTGCTTTTCAATTTCTAATTTTTGAATTTCCTTTTTTAAGTTTTCCAACTCCACTGGCTCAGATTCAATTTCCAATCTCAAAGAGCTCATGGATTCGTCCATTAAATCAACCGCTTTGTCTGGTAAGAATCTATCAGTAATATAACGGGCAGCAAGCTCGGCAGCCGCCACTAAAGCGGAATCTTTAATCTTTACTCCATGATGTAATTCGTATTTTTCTTTAATCCCCCGCAAGATAGAAATAGTATCTTCAATTGAGGGTTCGGCAACATAAATTGGCTGAAATCTTCTTTCTAAAGCCGGATCTCTTTCAATATATTTTTGATATTCTTTTAAAGTGGTAGCTCCAATTGCTCTCAATTCCCCTCTTTGTAAGGCCGGCTTTAATAAATTTGAAGCATCAATTGCTCCTTCAGCTGCTCCGGCACCGACTAAGGTATGCAGCTCATCAATAAATAAAAAGTATCTTCCCCCGGCTCGATTGATTTCTTTTAAAAGGGCCTTGACCCTGTCTTCAAATTCTCCCCGATACTTGGTACCAGCTACCAAGGCTCCTAAATCCAAACCAATAATTTCTTTTTCCTTGAGACTTTCGGGAACCTGCCCGGAAACAATTTTTTGAGCCAGACCTTCAATAATAGCCGTTTTTCCCACCCCGGCTTCACCAATTAAAACTGGATTATTTTTTGTCCTGCGGGAAAGGACTTGCATTAACCTTCTAATTTCATTTTCCCTGCCAATCACTGGGTCTAATTTTCTTTGTCTGGCTAAAGAAGTAAGGTTTCTGGCATACTTTTCCACTACCTGATATTTTGATTCTGGCTCAGGATCAGTAATCCTAGTTCCTCCTCGAACTTGAGCTAACTGCTTCAAAACTGTCTCATAATTCAATTTACCAAGTTCCAAGGCTCCAGTTTTCCCCCCTGACTGCAAAAAAGTGGCTTTATCCAAAATCTCTTTAGCTTTGGTTTCAGTATCTAACAAAGCTAAAAATAAATGTTCAACTGAAACAAATTCATCTCCCATTTTTACCGACTCTTGCCTAGCCCGGTCTAAAACCTTGGCCATATCCTGAGTTAAATAAAACTGACCGAAAGTTTGGGGAGTAACAATGACCGGAATCCCATCTAAAGCTATTTTTGTTTTTCTTTTCAAAGTCTCGGTATCGGCTCCTATTCTCTGAAGTAAATTTAAAACCACGCTTTCTTCCTGAGAAAGTAAAGCATATAAAAGATGCAAGGCATCAATTTGCTGTTGGCCTTTTTCTCTGGCTAAATCCTGGGCAGTTAAAATGGCTTCCTGACTTTTATGAGTAAAATTTTGAGGACCATTCATACATTTTAATTTTAGAAAAGAAATCAAAAAAAATCAAGCCCGCAAAAAAGAATTGCGAGCTATTAGTAGCTTTGGTGCGGGGGAAGGGAGTCGAACCCTTCAATTTTTACTGGCTCATTTCATCTAAAGTAGCTTGAACAATTTTTTCTTTATCTCCCCTTAAAATCTTCAAAACCACTTTATTTCCGGGGTCATATTCCATAATAATTTTAGCTAAGGAATTTTCAGTCGTAATTTTTTGACCGTCAAATTCCAAAATAATATCTCCGTTTTGAAGACCGGCTTTCTCAGCTGCTGCCTCCGGTACCACTCCTTTTTCATAAGGCCGGCAATATCTATCTCGACCAACCCAGGCTCCGTAATCCACTGAGAGATTATATTCTTTTTGAACTTCTTCATCAATCAGGCAATAATAAACTCCCAAATAGGGATAGACTATTTTACCTAAAGTTTTAACCTGCTCAATATCTTTTTTAGCTTTATTAATGGGGATGGCAAAGCCAATATTTTCGGCGGCTTGAGCCATAGCAAAGTTAACCCCAATCACCTCTCCTTTTAAATTTAAAAGGGGCCCTCCGGAATTTCCTTTATTAATTGCCGCATCAGTTTGAATAACATCTTCTAAGGTTTCGATTAGTCCCCCGCCAGAAGCAGTAACCGTCCTCCCCAGGCCAGAAATTACTCCGACCGAAACCGTATTTCTGAATTCTCCTAAGGCATTGCCAATGGCAATTACGGCTTGGCCAATTTGCAATTTATCCGAATCCCCAAAATTAGCTACCGGAAATGACTTTTGGCTTTCAATTTCAATTACGGCTAAATCTCGAAAAGGATCGCGAGCTAATATTTTAGCTGGATAGTTTTTACCATCATTAGTAAAAACAGTATAATCAGCTTCTTCGTCTGAGACGACATGGCTGTTGGTTAGAATTAGTCCCTCCTCAGAAACGATAAAACCGGTTCCTCCACCAACTTCTTTTTTTTCAATTCTTTCCTGGTACTCGGGTATTTGAAAGGGGAATTCTTCAAAAGGATAAATCCAATATTCTTCTAAAACTTTAACGTCTTTAGTAACAATAATACTGACTACCACTGGAGAAACATTTTCGACTGCCTGAATAATTTTCTCTTCCTGAGTGGTTTGAGGGACGTATTCCTTCTCAATTATCGTTTCCTTCTCAGTTATTTTTTGCTCTGGAATTTCAATGTTTAATTTTGAAAGATAGTTTTTTACTTCGCTAAAAAAATAATTGCCAGAAATAGCTCCGGCTAAGAAACCAAAGAGAGAGGAAATTAAAATAGTTAAAATTACAATTAAAAAAACGCGATTACGCCAGAATTTAGGGCATTTAATCCTCAGATTCTTGATTTTGGGCCATTTAAATTTTGGTAAATCATACAATGACATATTTAAAATTATACCACTTTTTTTTGGTTTTTTGAACCGTTAAATCTATATTTAAAAATATCTGATTTAATGTCACCGAGAAAAAACATATAAATCCCAGCTAAAAAATATTTTAAATAAGTCTTCGCCCTCCCATCTTGTTCAAATCTCCGAGTAGAAGTTAAAACTGGTTCAGTTTTTATAAAGCCGAATTTGCCAAATTTCCTGGCCTGCTTAGCATAGACATGATCTTCAGCCATTTTTATTGCTTCATCAAATCCTCCTATTTTTTGATGGATTTCTTTTTTAACCAAAACAGAATTGGTGGCGTAAGCAGAAAAGCTTTGAGTTAAATTTACCCACCAGTTATATACTCCGTAAGCAAATTTATCAAACCCATTTCCCTGAGGATAAATCGGGAAAGAGGCTATATCTAATTTTCTTTTTTCAAATTCCTCTAGAAGATTTTTAAAAAAATTTTCTGGTAAAAAAATATTGTCGGCATCCATAAATAAAAATATCTCTCCTTGAGCTTCCTTTGCTCCTTCATTCCTCCCTTTAGCCGGTAGGCCTCCTTTAACAATTTTACAACCATAATTTCTAGCGATTTCAGTTGTTTTGTCTTCCGAGCCACCATCAGCCACAATTATTTCATAACCATCGACTTTTTGCTTTTTAATCTCTTCAAGCAGCAAAGGAAGGTATTTCTCTTCATTTAAAGTTGGAATAATTATACTTAACATTTTTTCAATATAAATAATTGGTGGTGGATTAGTTTATTTGATTGGAATTCTTTTTGGAAAATTATTTTTAGCCCAAATCTATTAAATATTTTTTGCCATTCAGAAATGGTTTTAAAGCCGAAAGTAATATTTTCACCAGGCGGCCTAATTAAACTTGGTAGATTAATGAAAATATCCCAAAGATAAAGAAAAATTTTATTAATCCGAGAAATAGGAATATCCTCAATGATAATAATTTTCTCTTTAGTCACTCTTTTTGCTTCTTTTAAAATTTTTAAAGGGTTTAAACAATGATGAAGAGTGAAAATTAAAAAGGAGGTATCAAAACTGTCAGCTTTAAAGGGAATATTTTCCCCATTATAAAGGACAAATTTTAAATCGAGGATTTGATTAAAATTAATCACATCTAAAAGAGTAACGGAGGCCGATTTTCGATTTTGAATTTCTTCACCAATCCAACCACCACCAGCACCTATATCTAATATTTTTTCATTTTGATTAATAAACTCATCAAAAGTATTTACTATCTTTTCTGTCCTTTGTTTTATCTTTTTTTCAATTGCTTTCCTCATTGAAATATTTTCTTGGCTTCCAACCAAATTTCAGGTTGATTTTGTTTCGCTTTTAACCAGTACCACCATTCAGCTCCCCATAAATAAAATTGGCTAAATCCAGTTTTTTTAGCAAATTCAACATTTTTTTGAAATCTTTCTAAATTCATTGTTTTCTCTTGTTCCTCAATTGGAGAATCATAAAGTAATCTTGGTCCCCAGGGTTCAGCCTGTAACTCAACCACAATAACTTTTTTATCAAATATTTTTTCAATATATTTTGCTTTTCTCCAATAAAAAGTTGGAGGTAAGGGATAATAAACATAAATCCCTAACTGCTGAAACCAGACTTTTTTATACATGGTAGTGCCAACGATATCACCCAGTTTGGCAGCTTCAATCCAGAGAGAGCCTTCGCCTGAATCAGAAATAACAATTGGTCTTTTTTGGAAGTCAAGAGATTTTACCAAATCTATTTCTTTTTTCAAGAAATTTTTATCAACCCAGGGACATTCGCCAAAAGGGAAAAAAGGTTCATTTTCAACCTGCCAAGCTATTATCGAAGTTGAACCCCGATAATTTAGAACAATTTTTTCAATTAAATTAAAAATGCTTTCTTGTTGTTTTTCTTTACTCAAACCCTTTGCCCATTCTGGTATATGGCACTCTGGCCAGCGAGGAGTTTTCATACCAATTACTAAAAGAATATTTACATTATAATTTTCTGCCTCTTTTATTTGCCAATTTAAATCTTCAAAAAAATATTCTCCTTTATTTGGCTCAATTAAATCCCAATGAGTAATCAGTTTTATATCTTTTACTTCCAAATCATCTAATAAAGCTAAATAAGTGGATTTCCAATCTAAGTCCAAATTTTCAGTATGTTTTTGAGAAAAATTCACTCCCCAAGTTATTTTTTCTGCTTCTGGAGGGGTACCAATAAAAAGATAGCAACAAAAAAGGAAAACAATTATTCCAAAAGAGATTAAGGCCCATTTTAAAATTTTTTTCATTTTGAAATAATGTTTTTAATAATTAACGAATCTTTAATTCGTTTCAATTTTCAATAAATTTTCAATGTTAAAAGTTCCTAATTTTTCCCCTTCAACAAACCCTTGCATGGCAGCCTCAGCCAGATATCCTTGGTTTAACCAGTCAAAAAGCCATTGATTGGTATGATTCAGATTTTCTTGCAGATACCCAAAACCTGATTTTAAAAGCCATCTTTTGTTAAATTCTTCTTGGGAGCCAATTGGAGGAGCAATAATAATTGGAAGGCCTAGGGCGGCATAAAAAGAAAGTTCGCTGGGCTTGGTCCATAAAATATCAATTTTTCTTAAAGCCAAGTTAAATTTTTGAAAATAACTTTCGATGTCTTTTTCGAAGATAATTTCAATGTTTCTGTCCAATTCAGCTTTCAAACCCAAATGTTCAATATTCTTCCTAAAATACTCTCTAACTTTCTCTTTAATGCCAGCCACTAAAATTACTTTAATTTGTCCGGTTCTAATTTTTTCAGCTAAGGATTTTACAATTTTAATTCCAATTTCTTTTTGAGCTCCAGCTCCCCCAACCGAAAACATTATAGTTAAAGGATGATTAGCTTTTTCTGGTAATTTGCCCAAATTCGTTTCAATCAATATTTTATATTTTTCAAAATATCTCTTTTGCGGGTCTAAATTTAAAAGTCTATATCTCAAATCTTCTTTCAAAATTTCCATTCCGCCAGTTGGCGGACTGGTACCAATATTCTCTATAGGTAAAGGGTAACCAGTCAAAAAAATATTTTCTGATTTTACTCCATAAAGTTTCAATCTTTCAACTACCCTAGTTGTTGGAGCAAAATATTTAATTTTGCTCCGGCCTGGTTTTAATGGAGCCCAGGTTCTGGCAATATCAGCATCACAAACTACGCAAAAAATATCACCCGGATGCTCAAAGAACATTCGTTCTTTTCGACCCGTCGCTGCGCTCGGATAATTAAAGAATTCCGCCATAAAAGCGGGAGTAAAAAAAGTACTAATCAAAGGTAAGGGCTTTTGTTTTAATTTCTCAATTAGATGCCTCCCCCAGCCCTTTTTGAGCAAAGAAAATATCTGTTTTAAGGCGAGATTTGGCTTAGAGAGATCTCTTTTTGGATAAAAACTGAGAATTTTCTGAAGTTGATCATAAATTGAAAAAGTAGCCTCACCAATAAGGGGAGCTCTTCTAAAACGGGAAATAAATTCATAGAATCTTCTGGTTGTCTCCCAGATTTTTCGGTCAATTTCGGGAATTCCTTGGTAACTATTAGCATTAATGATTTTCCCTTCAAAAGCTAAATTCCTTAAAGGCCAAGCAGTTCTCTGGTGGCCATAACCCATATTGACCGATATTACCCAAGCTTTTTGTTCCATAAATCTATTTTAGCACTAATACTCTAAAAATTTTAATTTTTGTTTTTCATTTAATCGCCAGGTAATTAAACCTAAAATCAAATAAAGCAAGAACAGCCAAATCCAGAAAATCTCTAAAGCTAAAGAGGCAAAAGATTTACTGGAAAACCAATCCACAATTTTGGTTAGATAAGTTAATAATAACCAGCAGGGCCAAGATAAAATCCATCCTAAGGGCTGGAAAATCATCCCAATTAATCCAAAAATAAAACCTGAAATCATAATAAATGGGAGTAAAGGAAGAATTAAAACATTGGTAATAGGAGCAACTAAAGACATGCAGCCAAAGTTATAAATCAGAATTGGTAAAGTAAAAATTTGGGCAGATAAAGTCATGGCTAAAATATTTCTAAATTGAAAAAGATTAGGAATTTTTCTAAACCAACTTCTAAAGATTGGCAGAAGATAAATTATTCCCATCATTGCTAAAAAGGAGAGTTGAAAACCAACATCTAATCTTAAAAGTAAAGGATTTTGAGCCAGCATTACTGCTCCCGCCATTACAACGGCCCGGGAAGCACTATTTAATCTTCCCAAATACTGAGCAAAAAGAAATAAGCCACCCATAATCCCGGCTCGAATAGCTGAAGGCTGGAGACCTGTCATGACAATAAAAAGAGCGATTAATATTATGGCAAAATAAAAAGCTTGCTGCCTCCATAAGCCAAAACCAATCAATAAAGCCATTAAAACACTGGTTAAAATAGCCACATGCATTCCGGAAACCGCAGTTAGATGTCTTACTCCAGCATAATTCAATCTCTCTTTCCATTCTTGAGAAATTCTACTCTTATCTCCTAAAATTATTGCCCCCAGAATTGAACCCTGGGGCGGAGAAAGATTTTGATAAATACTTTCTCTTAATTTATTTTTGAAACTTAAAACTTTAGCATAAACTAAATTTCCCTGATTTTTTTCAATCAATTCAATTTCTGGCCAATAGATTACTGAATAAATTCCATCTTTGGCTAAATAGTCTTTGTAATTAAAATCCTCAAATTCCAGAGGAGTTTTTAAATTTCCAGTAATTTTTAATTTATCTCCATATCGATACTCTGGATAACGATTAGTAGTTACTAAAACTTTTCCCTCTATATTATCTGGTTTGATTATTAATTTTATATTTTCTTCTCTTATATCAGGTTCTCTAATAACTCGTCCTATTAAAGTAATATTTTGTTCTTGGTCATTATATTTTCTTAATTCGTTATTCATAATTTCTAATTCTGCTTGTTGGTGGCGCCAAATTCCAGCTACTAAAAATAATATACAAAAGCCAATAATGACAAACTTTTTATATTGCCAAAAAAGAGAAATCAATAAAATCCCAAAAATTAAAAAACTCAGCATCAGGAGCTGAGAAATAGTTATAATTGAATTTAAAAAAATCCCTCCAATAAAAGAAAGGCAAAAATATAAAAAGATTTTTGAGGCAGTCATTCTCCCATTTTATCTCACTTGGCAGATTTCAAAAAAGGGAGAAATTACTTTTTGAATTTCCAAAAGATATTCCTGAGGATAAGGTTTTATCTTTTCAAATTTTGGATTGATTGTTTTTTCCGGTCTAAAATTTTGCAGATAGTATCTTTTAGCAGGTGATAACCATTGAGCAATTTTTATAATATCTTCTTTTTTATGGATGGTGGGGACTACGGTAGTTCGGAACTCACAGTCTATTTTATCGTTCTTTAGAATATTAATACTTTCTTCTATTTTTTTAATATTGACTTTTACTCCGGCAGCCTCACTATATTTTGCTTTTGGAGCCTTAATGTCCATTGCCACGTAATCAATTAACCCCTCACCACTTTTAGAACGTAAAGATGGTGGGGGGTTGATTAATTTTTTTAGCATTTCTGGATTGGAACCATTGGTATCAAGTTTTATTAAATATCCTAATTTTTTAATTTTTTGACAAAAATCTGGCAATTTTTGATGAATGGTTGGTTCTCCCCCGCAGATTACCACCCCCTCAAGTAATCCCTTTCTTTTTTTTAAAAAATCAAAAAAATCTTTTTCAGGAATTCTGGGTTGGTTTTTAATCTTTTCTGGTAAAACTAATTCTGGTGAATAACAAAATGGGCAGCGAAAATCACATCCGATAATAAAAACAGTGGCCGCTAATCGGCCAGGATAATCAATCAAAGTTAATTTTTGAAGCCCACCAATTTCCATTAAGTTTTAGTTGCCTCTAACCTTCTAATTTTAAATTCTTTTCGCTCACGGAACTCCTGCTGTTTTCCAATATTGAACTGAGTCACAGGTCTAAGGTAACCGACCACTCTTGAATAAACTTCACAGGGTTGTTTAATGGTGCATTTTGGACAATAAAAATGCTCTCCGGATAGATAGCCATGAACCGGGCAAATTGAAAAGGTAGGAGTTAAAGTAATATAGGGTAATCTGAAATTTTCAAAAACTTTCTTAATTAAATTTTTCACTGTTTGGATATCAGAAACTCTTTCTCCTAAAAAGAGATGGAGGACACTGCCTCCTGTGTATTTACACTGGATTTCATCCTGGAGCTTAAGAGCTTCAAAAATATCATCAGTATAGTTAACCGGCAACTGAGTACTATTTGTATAATATGGCGTCTTTTTTGTGCCGGCAGTAATGATATCTGGATATTTTTCTTTATCTTTTAGGGCCAAGCGATAAGCGGTAGATTCAGCTGGTGTTTGTTCTAAATTGTAAATATTTTCAGTCTCTTTTTGATATTTTACTAATTTTTTTCTCATAAAATCTAAAACTTCAATGGCAAATCTTCTTCCTCTTTTTGAGCCGCTATTTTCTCCGATAAAGTTCAACAAGGCTTCATTCATTCCAACCAGGCCAATAGTTGAAAAGTGATTGCCCCAATAATTATCTCTCATTTTTTTAATTCCAGATAAATAATATTTTGAATAAGGATACAAGCCTTTTTTAATAAAGTTCTCAACTGTCTTTCTTTTTATTTCCAAACTTTCTTTTGCCAAGTCCATCATTTTAGCTAATCTTTCAAAAAAATCTTTTTTGGTTTTTGATAAATAACCGACTCGGGGAAGATTTATTGTAACCACGCCAATACTGCCAGTTAACGACCCACTCCCGAATAATCCTCCTCCGCCCCGATTGTAAAGGTCGGTCAAATTCAAACGAAGCCTGCAACACATTGACCTTACATCCTCAGGGTTCATCTCTGAATTAATATAATTAGCGAAATAATTGGTTCCGTATTTAGCTGAAGCTTCAAAAATTCCGTCAAAAGCCGGTTCGTCCCAGGGAAAATCTTTAGTAATATTAATAGTGGGAATCGGAAAAGAAAAAGGCCTTCCTGATTTATCTCCTTCTAACATTGTTTCATAGAGAGCTTTGTCGAAGATTTTCATTTCTTCTATAAATTCACCGTAAGTTTCTTTTTGAGGTTTACCACCAATAATTACTGGCTGTTTGGCAAATGCCGGAGATGGAAGAAGGTCTAAAGTAATGTTGGTGAAAGGACATTGGAAACCTACCCGAGTGGGTATAGCCATATTGAATAAAAATTCTTGCATTGCTTGTTTTACCTGTTGGTAATTTAAATTGTCATAGCGAATAAAAGGAGCTAAGAGGGTATCAAAATTTGAAAAAGCAATTGCGCCAGCAGCCTCTCCCTGAAGTGTATACATGAAATTCACTACCTGACCCAGAACTGCTTGGAAATGTTTGGCTGGTTTTGATTCGATTTTTCCTGGGACTCCACCAAAACCTTTAAGTAATAAATCATAAAGGTCCCAACCAACACAATAAGGACCCAGGGTATCTAAATTATGAATATGCAAGTCTCCTCCTTCATTCGCTTCCCTAATTTCTTTTGGATAAATTTTGTTTAGCCAATGTTTTTTAACAATATAAGAGACTCCGTAATGGTTTAGTCCCTGTAAAGAAAATGCCATATTAGCATTCTCCTGAACTTCCCAGTCTAATTTCTCTAAATATTGATCAATTCTATCTACCGCTTCTTCGGTTACCATCGTTGCTTCTCTGATTCTTCTTCTTTGCTCTCGATATAAAATATAAGCCTTGGCAGCTTCTACCAGATTTTCTAAAATTAAAACTTCTTCTACAATGTCCTGAATTTGCTCAACTTGAGGGACCTCTTCTTTCTTAAATCTTCGATTTAAGATTTGAACCACTCGGTCAGAAAGTTTTTTAGCCCGATTACCATCACCTTGAGCAGTAGCAGTTAAAGCTTTAAAAATAGCATCTTTAATTCTAGTCTGATCAAATTCAACAATAGTTCCATCTCTTTTTTGAACTTTAGTAATTTTGTTTTCGGGCATAAAAATAAAAAAATTAAAGGATTATTTCATTTTATGCTAATAAGAAAACCCCGTCAATCCGGGGTTAAAGCCAAAATCTGTGGAAAACTCGCCTTTTTAGAAGCCGGTGGCGATTACGGTCACTTTTATCTCTCCTCTTTTCAAAATTTCTGACTGAACTGCTCCAAAAATTACTTTAGCTTCAGGATTAACTTCCTGACAAATAACTTTGGCGATTTCGTCAATTTCAGAAAGAGAAATATCCTTGTCCCCGGAGACATTAAATAAAATCCCTTTTGCTCCTTTCGGAGATATATCAAGTAAAGGAGAATTAATAGCCGACATCGCCGCTTCCTCAGCCCGTCTGGCACCTCGGGCTCTTCCTATCCCAAAAAGAGCAGTACCGGAATTCTTCATAATGGCTTGGACATCAGCGAAATCAACATTAATGATGCCAGAAAGCATTATCAAATCAGAAATTCCTTTAACTGCCTGGCGTAAAATATCGTCACAAATCCAAAAAGCATTAAAAAGACTAACCTTTGGGTCCAAAACTGAAAGGAGTCTGTCATTAGAGATTAAAATTAAAGTATCAACTTTTTCTTTCAGGTTTCTAATACCTCTTTCAGCAATTCTCATTCGGGTTAAACCTTCAAAAGAAAAAGGTTTAGTCATTATGGCTATGGTTAGGATACCTAAATCTTTTGCTATTTGGGCAACAATTGGGGCAGCTCCGGTACAAGTTCCGCCACCCATCCCACCAGCGATAAAAACCATATCTGTATCTTTTAAAATTTCTTGAATTTCAGCTTGATTTTCCAAAGCTGCTCGCTTTCCAATTTCGGGATTCATTCCCGTACCTAAGCCCTGAGTTAATTTTCTACCAATCCTGAGTTTTAAATCGGCTTTTGTTTTCCTTAAATCCTGGACGTCGGTATTGATGGCAATCAGCTCTACTCCTTTAATTTTACATTTTTTCATCCTGGAAACAGCATTTGAACCAGAGCCGCCGACTCCTACTACTTTAATTTTTGTAAAATTTTTCATGGTCTTCTGAAATTTATTGAAGATTTCATCAACCCTTAAAATTTTTTTCAAAAATTTTCAGGGTATAAAGATTTTAAAAATCCTTTTTAATTTTGAAAAAAGATTTGTTCTCCTAAGAGTCGAGGATGATTTCTCAGTTTCAAGATCAGCTCCTTCTAAAACTAAACCGCAAACCGTAGCCAAACGGGGGTCTTTTTCAAAGTCCAGGAAGCCCTGGGGTTTTCCTAATCGGCAAGGTAATTTCAATTCTTTTTTAGCCAGCTCAACTATTTTTGGCAATTTAGACCCTCCTCCAGTTAAAACCACACCAGCTGGTAAAAGTTTTTCCCGAGAAATTTTTTTTAATTCTTTATTAACTTGGCCAAAAATTTCTGAAACCCTGGCTTCAATAATATTCACTAACTGTTTTTGGGAAAAAACTAAGGGTTCCGGTTCGCCAATCTCAATTTTTTCTTTTTTTCGAGCAGCTTTTGTAGGGCTTAAAAGACAGGAGCCATGTTCAATTTTTATTCTTTCAGCCACATCAATATCGGTTTTTAAACCAATGGCAATGTCATTGGTGATGTTACCAGACCCAATTGGGAAAATAGCTAAGTGGATTAAATCTCCTTCTTCAAACACGGCCAGCCCCGAGGTTCCTGCTCCAATATCTAAAATAGCTACTCCTAATTCTTTTTGCCGGGGGCTAAGACAGGCTCTAGCACTAGATATTGGGGAAGGAATCATATCTAAAATTTGAAGATCAGAGTTTAAAACAGCCTGGGTCAAATTTTTTAAATAGGGAGAAAAACCACCCAAAACCAGAACTTCGGCTTCCAGTCTTACCCCTTGCATTCCCAAAGCTTCTTTTATTCCTTTTTCTCCATCAACAATAAATTCT
>CAZWEN010000013.1:0-12646 GCA_964632775.1 uncultured Candidatus Saccharibacteria bacterium
ATGAAATTGCCTTAGGAAATATTTTTGGTTCAAATGTCTTTAATATTTTATTGGTGGCCGGGATTCCAGCTTTAATTAGGCCTTTAGTGGTGGATGAACTTACTTTTAGAATTGGCCTTCCATTTTTAGTTATTGCCACTTTGCTTTTTATAATCTCAGGAATTTCCCGGAGAATTCATATTTGGGAAGGAGCAATGTATCTTCTGCTTTACATTTTGTTTATCGTCAAACTCTGCGGATTATTTTAGGTACGCCAGGCAATTAAGTTTCCTTTAATTTCAAACTTTCCATTAATAAATTTTTCAATTACCCAAATATTAGCCTTACAATGATTTGTAACTTCAGAGACCGTTACCGAGCTTTTACCTTTAGTTAAAGCTAGATAGGGCAGAATTTGGTCAGCTAAATGTTTATCTAAACAAGCCTGGGATTTTTGTTCTTTTAACAATTCCAAAGCTGCTTCTTTTCCAACATCTTCGGCTCGCTTTCCTAATTTTCCTAAATTGTCAGTTCCTATTATCGTATTTTCAAATAGAGCCGCTAAACAAATTTGACTCCCAGGACATTGGCTTTTGTAATATTCAACCTTCTCTTCTATTGGTAATTTTAATTTTCCTAAAACCTCTCTTACTCCAGCCAATTGCCTTTCAGCAACTTTTTTATTTTTCAAAAATTCTGAAGCACCAGAAATTACTAGAATTTTTTGAAGCCTACCTCTTTCAGTTAAATGAAAGTTTTTCAACTTAGAAGGGTAAATGGTCACTTCAACCTTAGCTCCACCCTCTGGATAATAACCTCTTTCTAAAATATTAATTTCTACTTTTACTCCCATTTTTTCAAGAATTTTTAAAAAGATATATTGAAAATGGTCAATGGTTGGGGAGAAAAAAGTATCAGTGGCCCCACCATCAAAAGTAATTTTTAAAAGTTCAGGAGCAGGTAAAGCTGGAGGAATTAAAGCTTGCAGAACCAAAGTAATACTGCCGGCAGTCTCAATTTTTACCCGAAGATCTCTTGCTCTAATTTCTTCAGGATAGAATTTAATTTCTTCTGAATTAAGGTAATCTCCTTCTAATTTCCCATTGCAAAGTTGAGCTAGGGCCTGAATACCCAAAAGATGTTGGATAGCCAATCCTGGTTTTGGTCTCGATTTTCTAATATTAAAAACGTGGCAGGGCTTCTTAGTTACTGTTGAAAGTGCACAAGCAGTCCTCAATATTTGACCTCCGCCAGAACCATATGCGCCATCAATTTCGATCATATTAATCTATTCTAAAATTTTTACAAAATTAAGACAAAGTGATAGATTTTAATTAGAATAATTGAAGAAAAAAATGAAAGGTATTAAATTAATTTGTAAATTAAATAAAGATTGGCAACCTGGCAATATCAAGCTAAAGAAAGCCGGAGGACAGACCAACAGAAATTGGGTAGTAGAACACAAAAAACAAAAGTTTTTCGTCAGGCTGCCCTGGGAGTTCAAAGGCATTGTTGACAGAGAAGCAGAAGCCAGGAACATTTTAACTCTAACCAGATGTAAGAAATTAGTCGAGGTTTTGCCAAAATACTACCTCTACATTTTTAAGGGAAAGAATATTTTATCTTCGAAAAAGGAGAAATTCAACTTTCTTGATGGAACGCAGGTCTTAGAATATATCGAAGGCAAAGACATCAATGGGAAAGATTTAAAAAAACCAGAGATTCAGAGGGCTTTGCTTAAAACTCTTCATACTTTTCATACCAGTGGAGTAAAATTTGTTAATCCTTACGATGTTTTTAGAGACGAAATTTTAAAATACAAAAATAAGGCCAAAAAATATCCGCTAAAAAAAATTCTCGGGAGAAAGAAAATTGAAAGAATAGAAAACATTGAGAAGGCGATGAAAGAAAAGTTAACCTTTGGTGGAAAGCTCTCCACTCATAACGACCTCATTTTTGAAAATTTGAGGTTAGGAAAAGATGGTAAGGTTTATCTTTTGGATTTTGAATACGCTGGATTAAATATTAGAGATGGCCTCCATTATGATTTGGGAATTATTTTTGGGGGAAATCTTTTCCAAAAAAATCCAATAAAACCCGAAATTTTTAAGGAGATATTAGAGAAGGCAAAAAAAATATACAAAAAAGACTTGGATGATTATAAAATATATTGCGGAGCTTTAACCAACATTTTAGTTATGTTTTGGTGGGGGATAGTTAAATATTTCAGTTCAAAAACTAAAGCAGAAAAAAGATATTTTAGAGATTATGTTTTAAAACGGGGGAAAGGAATTGAAGAAATTTACCGTTATATAAAAAAAGGAGTTAGGCGGGCCTAACTCCGGTTACTTGATAGAGAATATCTGCTACCCCAGCGGCGTAAAGCTTGTTAGAAATAATCCCTTCTCTTTGCGCTACCACTTCTTTGCACTTGGAAGTAGCATTGGCTGGGCAGCCGATTTGTCCCACAGCGCTGAACATGGGGAAGTCTCCTGGAGAATCTCCAATGCCAAAAAGCTCTTCTGTTTTTACTCCTTCTACCTCACAGAGAAACTTTACCCCCGAGGCCTTATCAATGTTGGCTGGGCTGAGATCTACTGCAATAGAAGAGTGATGGATAGTGACCAATTGGGCCTGGACAAGATCCTTGACCTGTTCTTCAATCATCTGGCTGACCTGCTCAATGGTTATTTGTGAGCTTTCGGTAAGTTCGATTGCTACACAGATTTGATTCCCAGGATAGAGAAATAGATCATTTGGGTATTGGGCGAGGATTGGTGGAATTCGGCGTTGGGAAATTTCCTGGAAAGCTTCTTTTACTTCCTTAGTCAGGGCCGGGTTCTCTAAGAGTTGTTTGATATAACGGTTAAAAAGGAAAACCCCACTTTCGATAATCGACCACCAGTTAGGGATGCCAATGTCGAACAGAATTGATTCTGCAGAGCCGTATTCTCTGCCGGTACAGATTCCTATTTTAGGAAATCTGTCCTGGTTTGACATCTTGACGTATTTGTATAGTTGGCGGCGACCTAAGTCATGTTTCCAGGGGATTACCCCGTCAGTGATAGTAAGTACTCCATCTCTATCAATCAGAAATCCTTTTATTGAAAACATCCTTGTCCTCCTTTACATAGGATTTGCTAGATTTATCCAAACATTTTTTTAACATTTTGTCAAACCTTTAATTTTTTGCTATAATTATTTTATGCTAAGAAAAACATCTTTTCAGAGAAAAACCAAAGAGACTGATATAAAAATAGAATTGAACGTTGATGGAAAAGGAAAAACTGATATTAAAACCCCGATTCCTTTTTTGAGTCATCTTTTAAATAACTTTAGTAAACACGGACTTTTCGATTTAAAAATTCAAGCTACTGGAGATATTGAAATTGACCAACATCATACGGTTGAGGATATCGGTATTGTTTTAGGAGAAGCTTTTAAAAAGGCCTTAGGCGATAAAAAAGGAATTAACCGCTCAGGTTATTTCGTTTTTCCTTTAGATGAAGCATTATCTGTTGTTGTTTTAGACATTTCTGGCCGAGCTTATTTAAATTTTGATTGTAAATTTAAAAAACAAAAAATTGGTGATTTGGATTCCGATTTAATAAAAGAATTTTTCTGGGGATTTATCAGACATTTAGAGGCAACCTTACACATTAGGGCATTGTATGGCGAAAATGAGCATCATAAGGCTGAGTCAATCTTTAAAGCCTTCGGCAAGGCAATGAAAATGGCTTGCTCAAAAGAGAAAAGAATTTTAAAAGAACTACCCAGCACAAAGGGCTTAATTTAATCTATGGGAATAAAAGAGCGGATTAAAAAAATGAGTCATTATAAACCGCCTCTGGAGGGGAGAGCTTCAAGAGATTATTTGCTTTTGGATTTTAATGAAAGAACTACTGAACCTAGTTCAAAGGTAAAAGAAGCCTTAAAGAAATTTATTGATTCTGGCAGATTACAGGTTTATCCAGAATATGGTGATTTAGAAGTGAAAATTGCTCAATATGCTGGAGTTCCAGCCCCTCAAGTTATGGTTACCAATGGCGGAGACCAAGGGATTGATATTGTTTGTCGAGCTCATCTCGATGAGGGAGATAAAGTAATTATTCCCTTTCCGGCTTTCGCCATGCATTATCAATCAGCCGGGATTCAGGGGGCAGAAATCTTAGAACCAAAATATAAAGAAGATGGGTCATTTCCCCTTGAGGAAACCTTAAATTTGATTTCAGATGAGGTAAAATTAGTTATTCTTTGTAATCCCAATAATCCAATGGGAAGCGCAATTCCGATTGAAAAAGTAGAGAAAGTTTTGGAGAAAGCCAAAGAAAAAAATATTGCCGTTTTACATGACGAGGCCTATTTTGAATTTGCTGGAATAACTTGCAAAGATTTAATTGAAGAATACGATAATCTCTATATTATGAGAACTTTTGCCAAAGCTTTCGGTTTAGCAGCTACCAGAGCTGGTTATCTAATCTCTCAGGAAAAAAACATCCAAGAATTATTGAAAATTCGGGGGCCTTACGACATCAACATGTTTGCTAAAATCGCCATTTTAGCTGCTCTAGAGGATAAAAAATATATGGAAGATTATGTCAAAGAAGTAATGGTAATCGCAAAACCAAAATTAGAAAAATTCTTAAGAGAAAAAGGTGTTTTCTTTTATCCAAGTTCAGCTGACTTTTTACTTTTGAGAATATCAACCCCTCAAGAATTAATTGAGAATTTAAAATCAGAGGGAATCTTAGTCAGACCTAAATCTACCCCTGATGGCAAAGAAGCAATAAGGGTAAGCATAGGCAGGATGAAGGATACTAAGCAATTCATTAAAGTCTTTAACGAAATCCTTGACAAGAGTTTTAAATAAAGTAAAATATAATTTATGGAAAATCAAAAAATTAAAGATTTATTAATCGAATATTTAACTGAGATTACCAAAGAGGTTAGAAAAAAAGCAGCCAATGGGGAAGGGCGGCAAATTTTAGGTGATGTAATTAACAGACCAGAAGACATTGAAATTGGAATTGACAGAGTGGGAGAGGACATTTTGGGAAAGCTTTTGAAAAAACATAATATAAAAGCAACTATTTTTTCAGAACCAGATGGTAGAGATATTGAAAATGGAGATGGCCCTGATTTTTATGGTTCTATTGATCCCTTCGATGGTTCGGTGCTCTTTCTTAGAGGATTTGAGCAGAACTGGTATAGCGCCTTGAGTTTTTATGATAGAGAGAGAAAGCCTATTGCTACTGGCATTGCCGATATTCTAAATGAAAAATTTTATATCGGTGACGAAGATGGAAATTATGTCATAGATATGAACGGTGGTCAGAAAAAGAAAATTTCCCCTTCTTTTAGGAAGAGCCTGAAAGAACCTATTGTTCTAGCTAGTTATTTGATGAGTTCCCAATATTCTTCAAAATTCTTAGATATTTTCGGGGATTTGATAAAGAGTTTACACCCCAAAGCCCTTTTTTATCCCCAAGGAGGCTCATTTATTTATGCTTTTTTAGCCTCAGGATTAGTTAATGCTTATGTGATGTTTGATGAACCTCGCTCAGAAATAGATCCTGGTTTCCCAATTGCTAAGAAAGCTGGTTGCCAAATTGTTTCTGTCGATTCTGATGGAAATTACAAAGATTACGAATTTATTCCTGGCAGGCAGCATGATAAGGTAGACTTACTAATTGCTGTTGCTACCCCTGAACTTCGAGACGCATTAATAAAGCACTATGTCAAAAACTATGCCGAAAAATACTCTTTTAAAATTTAAACCAATTCAAAAGTTTATTAAAGGAATTGGCCAAGATATAAAGAAATACTTTGGGAAAGATAAAAGTTGTATAGTCGGTCTGGGAGACGACGGTGTTTTCTATGGAGTGGGGCTTCACCAATGGTTAAGCCAACAAAAAAAGGGGATTACCTTCACTACTATGGATGATAATGGGAAAGGATTAGAGGAGGAAAAAGTGAAAGGAAGAAAAGTTTTAATGGTCGATAATGATATTATTACCGGTAAGGGTTACAAAAGAGCAATGGAAGCAATGAAAGCGAAAAAAGAGAGATTAAAAATAAAGAATATAAAATTTGCTGTTTTATGTGACAGAACCGGTTTGGCTGATTTTTCAGTCGAAGGCTACTCAGCCTATGCCCCTTGGAGTTTAGAGAAATTGGACGGAACAGATTTAAAGATTATTCAAGCTCTATCTGGAGATGGAAGAAAATCATTTGTTGAGATTGCTAAGAAAACTAGACTTTCCCCGGTGGGGGTTAAAAATAGAGTAGAGAGATTGATAGATGAGGGAGTTTTAAAAATTCAAGGGTTACTAAATATAGGAAAGTGTTATTCAATAAGTGCTACTGTTGAAGTCGAAGCGGATCAAAAAACAATTTCAAAATTGATAGAAAAATTCGAAAAATTCCCCCTAGTTTATCATTTAGTTAAAACTTCGGGGAGATATAATTTATTAATAAGTATTATTGCTCCCAATCTGGAAAATGTAGAAAACTTTATAGCAAAAGAAATAAGAGGAGATCCAGGAGTTAAACATATTGATGTTAATGTGGGGGAATTGCCAATAATTCCTAAAGTTTGGAACCCACCGATTTCTTAAAAAATAAAGAAGGTTGCCCTTGACAGATCATCTTGGTATAATAAAATAAGTTATGCCTGTGAATGACCTTAGAAAATAAAGCCAAAAGCCATTTTCAGTAAATTTTTTAAAGCTATTGACAAAGTTTCTTAAAAGAATATAGTTGAATCAGGAGAAAGATTAATCTTAAAAATGTTAGAAAAAAATAGAGGAAAAATGAATATTCTTAGAATCTCTACCTGCTCCGGGTGGTCTTATACCGCCATCGTTGTTCTATTTGGAAAAACATTTCGTTGAGGGGGTTAGCAAAAAATATTCACTTTAAAACTAATCCCCTCACCACAGGGGATTTTCAAAAATTATGGTGGAAGAAAAAAAATTCTATTTAACTAAAGAAGGACTAGAAAAAATAAAAAAAGAACACCAAGACCTTAAAGAGCTTAAATTTGCTAAAACTAAAGGAGAAATTCCTAAGATTTGGCATTCGGAAGATATAAATCCAGAATACCTTTCCTTTCGGGAAGATTTAAGTTTTTTGGAAACTAGAATAGTTGAGTTAGAAAATATCTTAAAGAATGTTGAATTAATTAAACCCCCTCCTAAAGAAAGACAAAATATTGTTAATTTAGGGGCTCGGGTAATAGTTAAGGTAGATGGCCAAACCGATGAATTTGAAATTGTTGGTTCTTTAGAGGCTAATCCCTCTTTAGGAAAAATTTCAAATGAGTCACCAGTCGGCAAAACTCTTTTGGATCATCGAGTCGGAGATGAAATTCTTGTTTCTTCCCCAATAGAAACAATTTACAAAATCAAAAAAATAACATACAAGACCGCCTAAGATAATTTTAATTCCCTAATTTCAGAGAGGAAATTTTCCTCTCTTATCAAGCGTTAGTGCAGATGAAGAAGAAGATTTATCTTCTTCGCTTTTAATTTAAGTAAAATATGCTAAATTAAACATGTATGGAAGAGCTTCTTAATTTTTTTATTGAAATAGGAAAATTAAAAAAGATACCCAGAAAAGGCTGGGTGCTTAGGGGGATAAAGGAACCGGAAACAATTGCTTCCCATACTTTCCGAATGGTGATAGTGTCTTGGCTTTTAAGTAGACGACAAAAGCTTAACGTAAATAAAATCCTTAAAATGTCTTTAATTCATGACCTTTGTGAAGTTTATGCTGGAGATACTACTCCTTACGATAAACTCTTTCCTAAGGATAAAAAACAATGGAAGAAAATAGTCAGTAAATGGCCGAGACTTTCAAAACGAGAAAAAGAAAAAAGTTTCCTTGAAAAATATAAAAAAGAGGCAGAAGCCCTAGAAAAACTCATTTTAAAACTACCTCCTGATTTAAAGAAAGAAATAAGGAACCTTTGGGCCGATTATGAGAAAGGTTTAACCCGAGAAGGAAGATTTGTTCGTCAAATAGACCGAGTAGAAAATCTATTACAGGCCCTAGAATATTGGAAAAAGAATAAACAATTTGCAATTAAACCTTGGTGGGTCCAAATAGAAGAATTAGTAGATGACCCCATTTTACTCGAATTTCTTAAAACTTTAGAGAAAAAATTTCATCAAAAATGAAAAAGATAAAAAACCTTGTTCTTATTTTAGTTCTTTTGGGAAGCTTGTTTTTTGTTTTTACACCGGAGGTTATTCCAGAAAATTTCCAGCCCCAAGACCTTTTAGAGATAACTGCCGATAGCGATATTATTATTATTTTTAACTCTGGGGGTTGGGGGAATACTCCTTTGGAAAAAGCCGAGGATCTTGCCCCGATCATTGAAGGCATTGAAAAAACTCTTAAGGATTGGGGTTATAATTCTCTGGTCATTCCTTATATTAGAACTGAAAATACTTTATCTGGGAAAATAACTGGAGTAAAAGATTTCTTAAGTTCTTTTAAATCTTCTTCAGAAATTCTAGCTGAAAAAGTAGAATTTTTAGCAGAGCAATTCCCTGATAAAAAAATTATTATGGCTGGTCTTTCCAACGGAGCAGCTTTGGTTGATGAAACCATAGAAGAAATTTCAGAAAACTCCCAGGTTTATGCTATTGAAGTTGGGGTACCTTTTTGGGCGGAAACTTTTGAATCGGAAAATATTCTTCAGCTACCCGAGCGCAGTGAAGGGTGGAGAAGAACGAATGTTCTTCGACTAAATAACGATGGGAAAGATAGTTTGTCAGCAGGAGAAATAAAAACCTTGATTCTCTCTTTAGTTAAAGCTCCTTTTAAATGGATTTTAGCAAAAGCAAATGGCCAAAATCTTACCTTTTCTCAGGCTATTCGGGTTCCGGGGCATGAATATTTTTGGTCTTCTCCTGAGGTTGGTCCTCAAGTAGTATCTTTTCTTGAAAATAAACTCCGCTAACAATGACTAAAGGTAATTTACGCATTGGTACTTCTGGCTGGGTTTACGGTCATTGGGAGAGAATTTTTTATCCTGAAGATTTGCCATCAAAGGATAAACTTAAATATTTTTCTCAGCATTTTAAAACTGCTGAAATAAATTATTCTTTTTATCGTCTCCCTCGACCGAGCACCTATCAAAATTGGTACAAGCAAACACCCGAGGATTTTTTATTTTCCCTAAAAGCCAGCCGGTTTATTACTCATATTAAAAGATTAAAGGAAGCTAAAGAGGCCTGGGAAACTTTTATTGAAAATGCCTTAAATCTCAAAGAAAAGTTAGGACCGATTCTTTTTCAATTCCCTTCCAGTTTCAGAGCTGCAGAAGAGAATATCAAAAGATTAGAGAATTTTTTAAAATTAATTACTAAAAAGAAACTACAATATGCTTTTGAATTCCGCCACCAATCCTGGTGCGATAAAAAAATTTACAATTTACTTAAAAAATATAAAGTGGCCTGGATTATTGCTGACTCTCCCAGCTACCCAAAAGCAGAGGTTGCGACTGCTAATTTTATTTATATCCGGATGCACGGTTCAAAAGTTTTATTTACTTCAAATTACACAAAAAAAGAGCTTCAAGATTTAGCTCAAAAAATCAAAAAATGGCTGAAAGCTTGCGATGTTTACGTTTACTTTAACAACGATGCTATGGGCTATGCCCTAGAAAACGCTAAAGAGCTCATAAAACTTTGCAAGTAAAAAGATAAATTTTATTAATTTTTAAAATCTCCTAATTTTTGGGGATTTTGTTTTTGGGGGAAAGATGGGATATAATTTATATATGAAGAAGATTGTGCTTTTTTTGGTTTCTCTCTTGATTGGGGTAGGATTATTTATCTGGATTTTAAAGATAGTAGGCTGGCAAGAAATTAAAAATGCCTTTTTGGTTTTTACTGGCTGGCAAGGATTAGCTATTTTCGGTTTAACTGTATTAATGATGCTGATTGGAAATTGGAAATGGAAAGAGATTTTGAGGGGAGAAAACATCAAGATTTCTTTTAGAGAACTATTTAAACCTTATTTAGCTGGTTTCGCTGTAATGTTTTTAGCTCCAATTCTGCTTTTAGCTGGGGAAATTTTCCGAGGTTATGTTTTGAAAAAAAGCAATTTCATACCTTGGTCAAAGACAATAGCTTCAGTATTTATAGATAGAATTATGGAATGGACTACCAATTTGGTGGTTATTTTTTTTGGGGTCTTATTTTTTCTTTTAATAATTGGCCTTCCTTCAATGAAGTTGGTAATAATTTTTGGGGGAGTATTTCTATTTTTTGCCGGAGGAATTAGCTATTTTTACTTCAACACTTTTAGAAGAAAAAGCATGGCCAGGTTTATTTTGAAAATATTAGGTCTAAAAAATTTCAACCAAGGTAGCGCGATTTTAGAAACCGAAAAAGAAATTTTTGATTTTTTTAAACCAAAAAGGAAATCGATGTGGAGAGGGTTTGGCCTTTCTTTTTTGAGAGCAGCAGCGATGTATCTCAGAGCCTGGCTTTTAATCCTCTTTTTGGGGAAAAGCATTAGTGCCTTACCTGTTTTATCTATTCTCGGTTTTACTTATTTGGCCGCAATGATTCCTATTCCCACCGCTTTGGGGAGCCATGAAGCAATCCAGATTTTCGCCTTCAATTCTTTAGGATTGGGTCTCTCCACGGCCACTGCTTTTACTATGATTATTCGAGGAGCAGAACTAATTGTTGCTTTAGTCGGAATAGTAATTTTATTTCAATTAGGGATAGGCATAATCAGAAATACTTTGTTTAAAAGGATAAATAATTTTGCTAAGAACATATGAGATTTACTATCTCCACCAAAGGATTTACCGACATCATCGATATTACCGATGAAGTTTCTAAAATCGTCAGAGATTCTAAAATAAAAGAGGGAATCTGTTTAATATCTTCGCCTGGTTCAACTGCCGGTATTACCACTATTGAATATGAGGAAGGCTTAATTGAGGATTTAAAAAGAGCTTTAGAAAAAATTGCCCCGATGTCAGAAGATTATGAGCATTGTAAAAAGTGGGGAGATGGTAATGGCTATGCTCATATCCGTTCAGCTCTGTTAAAACCATTTTTAGCCGTTCCAATTGAAGATGGAAAATTAGTTTTGGGCAGCTGGCAGCAAATTGTGCTTGTGGACTTCGACAATAGGCCGAGAGAAAGAGAAATAATAGTTAAAATTATTGGTAAATAATATGAAGTTGGAATTTAATCGAGTGGTAAAATATTTAGTTTTATCCGATTTAGTTTTTTGGGCTGGATGGGGATTGATTAGTCCGGTTTTTGCTATTTTTATTATTGATAAAATTGAAGGAGGAACTGCTTTTGTAGTTGGAATGGCCGCTGCTATTTATTGGATTTTGAAGTCTCTTTTAAGAATACCGATTGGAATGTTTTTAGATACTCGGCCAGGAGAAAGAGATGATTATTGGTTTTTAACTGTCGGACTATTTATTGCTGCTTTAATTCCTTTTGGTTTCATATTTGCTAAATTCCCTTGGCACATTTACAGTCTTCAAGCAATTTATGCCGTAGCCATGGCCATGTCACTTTCTGGCTGGTCAGCCATTTTTACCCGACATATTGATAAAGGAAAAGAAGCTACTGAATGGGGATTAGATGCTACTTCGGTAGGTTTGGGAATAGGAATTTCCGGAGCAATTGGCGGATGGGCGGTAACCCAGTTTGGCTTTGAACCAGTTTTTATTGCAGTAGGAATTTTAGGGATAATCGGCGCCATTTTACTTCTGGGCTTAAAAAACGAAATAAAAGGAGTTTTTGATCACGGTTTACACTTTAGCTTTAAAGAAATTTTCCAAAAAACAGAGAGAAGATGAAAAATCAGGAAATAGCAAATATTTTTTATGAAATAGCTGATTTTTTAGAAATGGAAGGAGTTCAATTTAAACCCTATGCTTATCAAAAGGCAGCTATTACTTTGGAGAATTTAGAAAAAGACGTTCAAGATATTTATAAAGAAGGAGGGAAGGAAGCCTTAGAGAAAATTCCCGGGGTAGGGAAGAGTATAGCTGAGAAGATTGAAGAATATTTAAAAACTGGAAAGATTAAACATTACCAAGATTTAAAAAAGAAAACGCCAGTGAAAATGGAAGAATTAACCGCAGTTGAAGGATTGGGGCCCAAAAGAGTTAAAGTTTTATATCAGAAATTAGGTATTAGAAATTTAAAAGATTTAGAAAAAGCAGCCAAATCTCATAAAATTGCTCCTTTGTTTGGCTTTGACGAGAAAACCGAAAAAAATATTTTGGAAGGAATTGCTTTTTTAAAAAGAAGTAAAGGAAGATTTCTTTTAGGTGAGATTTTGCCAATAGTAAAAGAAACTTATGAAAAACTAAAAAAAATAAAAGAAATTGATCGAATTTCAGTAGCAGGTTCAGTGAGAAGAAGAAAGGAAACTATTGGTGATGTAGATTTTTTAGTAACTACAAAAAATCCAAAAAAAGTAATGGATTTTTTTGTTTCTTTACCTGAAATTGTAAAAATCTGGGGAAAAGGCTCTACTAAATCGTCAGTGAGGATGAAAGGGGGTTTTGATATGGACATCCGGGTGGTGCCTAAAAAAAGTTATGGTTCTGCCTTACAATATTTTACTGGTTCAAAAGAGCACAATATTGCTACTAGAAAAATTGCTATTG